>PDON01000046.1 GCA_002742935.1 Candidatus Cloacimonadota bacterium
TTTTGTAAATTTGAAAATAACCGCTTGCGGATTTTTCATTTCAGAACATTCAAATCCCAATTTTTCAGTATAAAACTGTTTTGATTTTTCAAGGTTTCTTACTTGAAGTGATGTAAATTCTAATCGTCTCATATTATTCCTTTTTATTGATTAAACTTAAATTGATGATGTAAATATAATATACTCGACAACAATACGCAAATAATTTCACATAATTTAAGTAGATTTTTCTATTTTGTTAATCGGATACAGTAATTTCGGGTTGTTCTGTCAAATGTTACCTAACATTCTATTTATTATCCTATAATGATCTGAATGTGATATAGATATTTATATAATATGTAGTTTGATAAGTATAAATATATGTAGAAAATACTTTTCCCCGAGTCTCTCGAGGGTAGCGAAGATTATAACCATTATGGTTATAATCTTCAATAACCTTAGGATTCAGATACAAGCTATACTTTTTGCCCCATAGTTTTAACAATATGTAGGGTAGTTTGTAGATTTTATATTAAACTTTAGGTTAAGAGTAGAAAGTTTATAACGAAAAAAAGATACAGTAGACCCTACTTGATAGTTTGTGTAAATTTTCTTCAAGTAGTTTATCCCTATACTATATATAAGAGAAAAATATAAACTATTTTTTTTCATGGAGTGATCAACTTTTTGGCTTTTATATCTTGACTTATATTTTCTTTGTGTTTATATTTCTAGACAGAAAAGAAATCTTAAGGCAAACTAACATAAAATTGGAGGATGAATGTTTAAATTGAAAAAAGTTGCTTTACTTCTTTCACTTACATCATTAGTTGCCCTTACTTCTTGTACAAGATATGCAGATGAGGGTGAACTTAAAGCTTTAGAAGATGCAAATGTGACAGCTAAAAAAGCTGAAGTTAAGCTAAACAGACTAAAAAGTGACAGAATGAAGCTTGAAGATGAGTTAGCAGCTAAAAAAGCTGAGCTGAAGAAAGCTAAAAGAGAAATAGAAAAAGTAAAAAAAGCTATAAACTAACGAAGTGGAGAACTTTATGAAAAAATTGCTTGTTTCCATATTACTTGCTTCTCTTTTTGCTCTATTTTCAGAAGAGATAAGTATGGAATATGAGAAGGAATACCTTCCAAAACTTAATAGAATTAAAGGAAAAATTGAGAAGACTCAAAGTAATATTAAGTCTGAAGAAAAGAAGATTGCTGGTTTAAAAGAAAGTGTAGCAAGAACTGAAGATAAGACTGAAGATACTTGGGATGAGATCTATGCTCTTCTTTCAAAAACTAGAGAAGATGCTGATAACTATAGAAATGATCTTAATGATTTCGATTATGAAGTGAGAGAGTTTGGAGCACTTCCAAATGAAGAACTTTACAAGAGAAGAGCAGAACTTGATGGTTTTGATCAAAGAAAAGTTGAGTTTGAACAAAATAATCTTTCTTACTTGACAGAGTTTGAGAATGAGCTTGATAAAATAGGTTCAAGAATAAACTCAATCAGATCATCTATCGTTGTTCCTTACATAACAAGTTATGTTGTTGAGAACGGTGATAACCTTTGGAGAATTTCCGGTAAAGAGGATATCTACAACGATCCTTTTAAGTGGACTGATATTTACAAAGCTAATCAAGAGACTATCAGAGAGTGGCAGAGAAAATATAATGCAGTCTTAAAAGAGGAGCAAAAAGAGGAAGATCTTATTTATCCTGGTCAAGAGTTTACTATTCCTAGATAGTATTCTAGATCAACATTTTATAAGCCGAGTTTTCTCGGCTTTTTTGTTTTTTGTTCTAATTAAATAATTTTGGAGGAGTAATGGTCTTTATAAGCCCATCACTATTATCAGCAGATTTTTCTAAACTTGGAGAGGAGATAAAAAGTTGCGAAGAGTCCGGAGCAGACTATCTTCACTTAGATATTATGGATGGTCATTTTGTTCCTAATATAACCTTTGGACCTTTTATTGTTAATTTCTGTAATAAGGTTTCAAAACTTCCTCTCGATGTTCACCTTATGATTGAGAATCCGGAAAAATATATTCCAGATTTTGTGAAGGCTGGAGCTGATATTATAACAATTCATGCAGAAGCTGTAACTCATCTTCACAGACAGATTCAGCTTATAAAATCCTTGGGAGTTAAAGCAGGTGTTGCTCTTAATCCACACACTCCTTTAGAATGTTTGGAATATCTTATTGATGATTTGGATATGGTGCTTCTTATGTCTGTAAATCCGGGATTTTCAGGACAAAAGTTTATACCTCAAATATTGGATAAATTAGATCACTTTAATGAAAGATTTAGTAAAAGAGTTAAAGATGGCTTCCTATTACAGGTGGATGGTGGTGTTGACGGAAATACTCATAAACTTTTGAAAGATAAGGGTGTTAATATGCTTGTTTCCGGAAGTTATTTCTTTAACCATCAAAATAGAAAAGAGGCTATTGAGATTCTAAAATCATAGAGCTTTATAATACACTATCATTGATATTTATTTAGGATCTACTGAAAAGGGCTAATAGAAATTTAGATCCTTTGTTTCTCTATTATCTTCGTTAAAAAAGGTTCCTTTCGCTTACTCATATTAAGCTCTGTTTTTTTTTGTTTTTTGACTTGAAGTTTTATAATTATGACTTTTTCAGTAGTCCTAAACAAACCATGTTTAAAAGGAATAAAGAAACATAGATTTGTTTCTTATTTTATTGTTGCAATTTTTTATTTTTTTTGATAAATTTGCAAATTGATAATTATGTGGCCGAATTGGTAGATTCGGTTTTAGTCGATCTCTAATATTGTTGTCCGGAAGCCAATAGTTAAGAGTCGATACAAAACTGAAAAAATGAAACGGGAGATCTGATGAAAACATTCAGTCAAAAAACCGCAGATGTAGATAGGAAGTGGTATTTAATTGACGCTGAGGGAAAAACTCTTGGTAGAGTTGCTACTCAAATTTCTAGATTGCTAATTGGAAAACATAAGCCTACTTACACACCTCACATTGATGGTGGAGACTTTATTGTTGTTGTTAACTCTGAAAAGGTAGTTCTTACAGGTAACAAAGAGAAGGACAAAGAGTACTTTACTTACAGTGGATATGTTGGTAGTCAAAAATTTACTACAGTTGCTGAGATGAGGGAGAGACACCCTGAAAGAATCATCATTAATGCAGTAAAAGGTATGCTTCCTAAGAATAAGCTTCAAGCAAGAAGACTTAAGAGGCTTAAAACTTTTGTTGGAAGTGAGCATACTCATGCTGCACAAAAACCTGAGAAAATATAATTAAAATTTAAAAAGGTGATTAATAATGAAGATTAATAAGCAAGGTCATTATACAGCTATTGGTAGAAGAAAGACATCAACAGCCAGAGTTAGGCTTATTCCTGGAACAGGAAAAATGTTAATAAATAAGAAAGATAACCTTGAGTACTTTAAGAAAAAGCTTTTGGTTATGGATCTTGAACAACCGCTTGTAAAAACAGATATGTTGGGTAAATTTGACATTTTTGTTAATGTATCCGGTGGTGGATTGTCAGGACAGGCAGGTGCAACCAGACTTGGTATTACAAGAGCACTTATTCTCTATAATCAGGATCTCAAGCCTATACTAAAAGAAGCAGGCTTTACAACAAGAGATTCAAGAATGAAAGAGAGAAAGAAATACGGTATGGCCGGTGCGAGAAAGAGATACCAATTCTCAAAAAGATAGAGTATTCTTTTGTTTTAATTTAAAAGCAGCATAATCGGACATAAGGTATGGGTGTGTGGGATCTTTATTTCATATTCGCTCTTATGGATGATGTTTATGCCTAAGTGGATTTTACAATCCATAATAACCCTAATTTTAAGGAGTAACGATGGCTAGAGTAACAGCAAATCAATTACTTTTGGCAGGTGCACACTTTGGACACCTTGCAAAGAGATGGAACCCAAAAATGAAGAAGTATATCTTCGCAAAGAAAAAGGGTATCCATATTTTGGATCTTAATAAATCGGTAGAACTTTTAGAAAAAGCTTGTAACGAAGCTATGAGAATTGTTAGTAAAAGAGGAAAGATTCTTTTCGTTGGTACTAAGGCTCAAGCTAAAGATCTTCTAAAGTCTGAAGCTGAAAGATGTAAAATGAACTATGTAACAGAGAGATGGTTAGGTGGATTCTTAACTAACTTCCAAACTATCAGAAACTCTGTTAGAACTTTGGAAGAGATGGAAAAAAAAGCTACTGACGGAACTTACGACAAAATAGCTAAAAAAGAGATTATTAAGATTGAGAAAAATAAAGCAAAGCTTTTAAAGATTTTAGAAGGTGTTAGAACAATGAAAATGCTTCCAAATGCACTTTTTGTTGTTGATACCGTTAAAGAGCATATAGCTATTAAAGAGGCTAAAAAACTTGGTATTCCTATCATAGCTATCGTTGATACTAATTCAAATCCTGATGATATCGATTTCCCAATTCCGGCAAATGACGATGCTTTTAAATCAATTGGTCTAATTACAAAAATTTTCAGTGATGCTGTTATTGAAGCAAGTGAAGTTGCTAATATCAAGGTTCAGGACAATAAAGAAGAGGCTGCTTCCGATAGAAAGCCTAAGAGAAGAGTTCCTAAGAAGCCTGTTAAGAAAGATGAAGATAAAAAAACTGAAAATGTAGAAAACAACTAAATTCCGGAGTTATAAATGGCTACTATTACTGCAAAAATGGTCTCTGAATTAAGAAAAACTACTGGTGCCGGCATGATGGACTGTAAAAAAGTTCTAGCTGAAACAGACGGTAATTTTGATGAGGCTATAAAACTTTTAAGAGAAAAAGGACAGGCTAAAGCTGCAAAAAGATTAGGAAATGAAACAACTGAGGGAAGAGTTTTCTCAATTGTATCAGATGATCATAAAAAAGTGGCTATGGTTTCTATGACTTGTGAAACTGAACCTGTTGCCGGTGTTGAACAATTTGTAGAGTTTGGCAATAAAGTTATTAATGCTGTTTACAATAAAGAAGATCTATCTGCTTTTGATGAAGCATTAACTGAAATTAGAGCAGGTCTTGGTGAAAATATCACTATTAAAGAGAATACCCTTGTTGAGGGAGACTATGTTGAAAACTATATCCATACAAATAAAAAAGTTGGTGTTATAGTTAAACTTAAGTTAGCAGATGTTGCTAAAGCTTCTGAAGATGCTGTAAAAGAGCTTGGAAGAAACTTAGCACTACAAGTTGCTTCTCTTGCTCCTAAGTCTATCTCTAGAGAAGATTTAGATCCTGAGTTTATTAATAGTGAAAAAGAGATTCTTATCAACCAATTGAAAGAGGATCCTAAAAATAAGAATAAGCCTGAAAATATCTTAGAAAAGATTGTTGAAGGTAGACTTGGAAAACTTTTCTCTGAAGCTTGTCTTTTAGATCAAGAGTATGTTAAAGAGAAGATGACTATTAGTGAGCTTATTGATGGAGTATCTAAAGAGGTTGGCACTGAGATTTCAGTTGATCAATTTATAAGATACTATATTGGTGCTTAAGATAAGTAAATTAAAAGGCTTTGATTTTTTCAAAGCCTTTTTTTTAGGAGATAATTTTTATGTCAGGTTGCAAATATAAAAGAGTGTTGTTAAAACTTTCCGGAGAGGCCTTAACTGGAGATCAAGGTTATGGTATAAATCCTGAGATTATGACTCAAACAGCCAAAGAGGTTAAAAAGGTTTATGATCTTGGCACTGAGATTGGCATTGTGATTGGTGGTGGAAATATCTTTAGAGGTCTTTCAGAGCATGCTGCTAATATGGATAGGGTTCAAGCTGATCAAATGGGTATGCTTGCTACTATTATAAACTCTATAGCTCTTCAAAATGCTTTAGAAAGAATAGGTATTGAGACTGTTATTCAGAGTGCTATACCTATGGATTCTGTTGCCGAGCCTATAATAACAAGAAAAGCTATAAGACACTTTAATAAGGGGCGTATTGTAATATTTGGAGGAGGAACAGGGAATCCATACTTTACTACAGATACAGCAGCTACATTGAGAGCCAGAGAAATTGGTGCTGATATTATTATTAAGGCTACTAAGGTTGATGGTATCTACGATTCAGATCCTGTTAAAAATCCTAATGCTGTTAAATTTGATGAGATCTCTTATCTTGATGTTTTAAACAAAAATTTAAGAGTTATGGATACTACTGCTATTAGTTTCTGTATGGAAAATAAAATGCCTATAGCGGTTGTTAATCTTCTTAAATCAAGCGATCTCGAAAAATTTATAAGAGGTGAGAAGGTTGGAACTGTTGTTCATGACTAGATTTTTTTAGAAGTTTAGTTTTAGTTAACTAGCAATTTAGGTAGAAATTTTCAAATTAGCTTTAATATTTTGATTGATAGATATAAGAAATTTTGAGTTTTTTTGGTGTAAAGAAGCAATAGAGATATAGCTTATCTTTGTTGTTTCTTTTTTATTTTTCTTTAAAGAGGTTTACTGTTACTTATACATATTAATTTTTACATTTTGGAATCTGTTTTTCTCTGATTCTGCTTACTGTTTGCAACATTTTAAGTAGACTCTGGTAAAAATATTGTGATTTTTAAGCCCCTGGAAACCTAGTTCTAAAAAAGATCTATAATAAAAAATAAAATTAGTTCTTGAAAAAAGCTATATTTATAGTCTTATTATCTAATGTGATTAATCTTGTAGTAGAATCTACTAAAAAAAGGTTAATAGAACTGTATTTAATAGCTTGTGTTAAAATGTTTTTCTGGTTTAACTAATTTATAAAGGTATTTTTGTTATGAAAAAGATTATTATTTTTGCTCTACTTTTAATCTCAAGTTTTTCAACTCTTTTTGCAGATGATTATGCTGCTTTAAAGCTCGGTTTTCATTTTCCAGATGCAACAGATTCCGGTTTTATTATAGGTGGTGAGTTTGGTAAGCAGATTGATGAGAGCTTAGATGTTGGTGTTAGTTTTGACTGGTTTCAAAAAGAGTTTTCTGAGTATAAGAAGGTTATGGAAGAGAATAATGCTGGTGTTAGTTCAGAGGTGAAGAAAAAACTTTCTGAAACAACACTTTATACCTTTCCTTTCATGGCTATTTTTAGTGGAAGATTTGAAATTATGAACAGGCTGGATATAAATATGATAGGAGCCTTGGGTATGGAGATGCTGATGGCAGATTATGATATATCTTCAGAGTATGCTCAGATCAATCCTGATTTAGAAGATACTACCGAATGGGCTTTTGCTTTTGCTTGGAGAGTTGGTGTTGGAGCTAGTTATAGATTAGGATCAAGGTCAGATATCTGTGCAGAGATTGATTATCACTCATCTAAACCAAGTGTTGACTTGGACGATGACCTTGAGAGAGAGTATAATATGTCAGGTATTATGGGAAGGATAGGGATTAGATTCTATCTTTAATCCTTCTAATCTTATTATAAAAGAAAAGGTCTCAAAAAATGAGACCTTTTCTTTTACTTACTTACCAACTTTGTATTGATCTTAGTTATCTCTCTGTGGTCTTAGCTCTCCTTTTTTTATCCAATGGATCTACTAGTACTTCTAGGTAATGGATCGAATAAAAAAAGAACTCCTTGAACTAATCTCTTCTCGAAAATTTTATATTTTCGCTACACCTTTCTTATATCTTTACTTTCAGGTCTACTTTGAGATTTTTGAAAGGGTAGTTTTTAAAATTTTTTCAATTCCAAAACCAATAGTTTTTTTACTGTTTATTTTTTCCTCTAGAAAGTTTATAACTCTATCAATTTGTTGTTTATTGAATGAATCCGATTCCTCAATTAATAAGTACATAACATCTTGATATATATCAACCAAGTTTTCTACTGAATAGACCGTAAATTTACTCTTCTCCGCAACATTTAAAGCCTCTGGAAGAGATTCTAAAACAATAATGGAAACCTCTATACCTTCATCAATCTTATTTTTGTCAAAGAAAAACTCAGCTCTCTCAATAACATCGTTTAAAACAGAAGTGTATTCATAAATATCAAGATCACCAACACTTATGGTAAAATGCTTTTTGGCGGCATTACTAATATCCTTTCTATACTTCTCAATAAAATTTTGGGCAAAAGTTTCAGCTATCCTAAATTTTAAGAAGTTTCTAAACTCACTGTTTACATCGGCATACTCTTTCAAAAGCTTCAGTAAGAAAGGTTTGTCTGCCTTTTCAATAATTTCCAAAACTTCGGATTTGTCATTCAAGTTATCATTCTTACCCATAATTATTCTCCCTCTAGATAAAATTATAAACATTAAACTTAGTAGTAAGTTTAAAATTTGTATTTAAAAGCTGATTCCCGTGTATATCATTACCAGCAATTTAGGGAATAGTATATAATAGTAATATAAATATATTTTCAAATGTGTCAATAGTTTAACTATATCGATGTATCATAATTAACTTATATTTTGTTTTGTTTAGATACTTTTCTTATCTTAGAGGGTAACTTTCTTTATTTACTTTTGAGTAAATTTATTGGAGATTTGTATGGAAAAGAGATTATCTGTTTCTGATATCTACAAAAAGTATAAAATTGGTGAAAAATTAGCTGTTTTAACTGCATATGACTACTCTTTTGCAAAATTAGTCGACAATAGTGGTGTTGATATGATCCTTGTTGGAGATTCTCTAGGAATGGTGATTCAAGGCAGAGAGTCAACGATTCCTGTTGAGCTTGAACATATGATATACCATACAGATATTGTTGTCAGATCAACAAAGAGAGCTTTTATTGTTGCCGATCTTCCATTTATGAGTTATCAGGTTTCATTAGAAAAGGGTCTTGAGAGTGCTATGACTTTAATGAAAAAAGGTGGTTGTGGTGCTGTTAAATTTGAGGGTGCAGGGTCAAACCTTAAGCTTCTTGAAAGATTAACCGAATCCGGAGTACCTGTTATGGGACATCTTGGTTTACAACCTCAATCTATAAACAAGCTTGGGAACTATAAGGTTAGAGGTAAAAGTCTAAGTGAAGCCACAAAGATGATAGAGGATGCCAGACTTTTGGAAGAGGCGGGTGCGTTTTCTATTATTCTGGAAAAGGTTACTGCTGAATTAGCAGCTGAAATAACTGCTTCTGTTAATATTCCTACAATAGGAATAGGAGCAGGTAATGGGTGTGACGGTCAAGTTTTGGTTCTCAATGATATGCTTGGATTGGATGAGTATGTTAAGTTTAAGTTTGTGAGAAAATATGCAGACCTTTCAACCATTGTATCAGACTCGGTAAAGAGTTATGTTGAGGATGTTAAAAATTGTTCATTTCCAAGTGATAAGGAGTCATTTTGAAAATTTTAAAATCTGTAGAGGATGTTAAAAATTATATAAAAACTATTTCTAGAGGGGATAGTATAGGATTTGTTCCCACAATGGGAGCTTTGCACGAAGGACACTTAGCTTTGGGCAGGAGAGCAAAGAGTGAAAATTCCATTGTTATCTACTCTATTTTTGTAAATCCTATTCAGTTTGCTCCAAATGAGGATTTGGAAAGATATCCCAGAGATATAGAGGGTGATATAGAGAAACTTAAAACAATTGGTGTTGATGCTGTTTTCTTTCCTTCAGTTGATATTATGTATCCAAAAGGTTTTAAAACAGAGGTTTCTGTTAAAGATCTTGGAAAAATTTTATGTGGGGCTTCCAGAACTAACCACTTTGCGGGAGTTACCACTGTTGTAACAAAACTATTTAATATAGTTGAAGCTGATAACGGATACTTTGGTAAAAAAGATTATCAGCAGTTGACCATTATAAAAAGAATGGTTGATGATCTTAATATGAAAATAAAGATTCACGGTGTTGATATAGTGAGAGAGAGCGATGGTTTGGCTATGAGCAGTAGAAACCAATACTTGAGTAGTGAAGAGAGGGTTTCGGCACTTCTAATAAGCAAGGCTCTATTTAAACTTAAAGAGGAGTATAAATATTCAAGTTCGATAGATGAACTTTTAGCTTTAGCAAAAAGTAGAATAGAATCGGATGGAAACCTATCCGTTGAATATATTGAGATCAGGGATCGAAATAATCTTGATAAGGTTTCTAAGGCTGGAACTAAAGCTGTTGTTTTGGTTGCAGCTAGAATAGGTAATGTTAGATTAATTGACAACTTGGAGATAGGTGGCGATGAGTAGAAATTTGGCATCAATAATATTGGCAGCCGGAAAAGGAACAAGAATGAAGAGTGATCTTCCAAAGGTTCTTCATGAAATAGATGGCAAACAATTGGTTAAATATGTTATAGATCAAGCAAATGATAGTGGCTCTGTAAAAAATATTTTGGTTGTAGGCTATAAAGGTGATATGGTTATTGAAAGTACAAAGAACCTTAATGTTGAGTATGTTTGGCAACATGAACAGCTTGGTACTGGTCATGCCGTTATGATGGCAGATAAGTCTCTATTGGGTTTTGATGGAGATGTTTTGATTCTATGTGGTGATGTTCCTGCTCTTAAACCGGAGACAATAAAAGAGCTTCATAAAAACCATATTGAAAACAGTCTTTCCATATCTGTTCTAACTACAAAGATGGAGGATACTTTTGGTTATGGTAGAATTATTAAGGATGAAAATGGGCTTGTACTTAAAATAGTTGAAGAAAAAGATGCAAACAGTGAAGAAAAATTGGTAAATGAGATAAACTCTGGCGTGTATTTAGTTGATAGAGAGCTTCTTTTTAAAGCTCTTAAAAGTGTTAAATCAGAAAATGCTCAAAAAGAGTACTACCTTACGGATATTGTTGAAATTCTAAAAAAGGAAGGGTTCAAAGTTGGAAGTTATTGTACACCTGACTCTGATGAAATAATGGGTATAAATACTATTGAGCAACTCAATAAAGCTAAAAATATTTTGGATGGGAGAAAAAAGTAAAGGCCTGTAACCTCAAAACTGATTATTATCTTTTTTTAGGAGTTGTTTACACCCTATTATTATGTTATAATATCTATCCGGTTTGATCATTAATAATTTTTTCTATCTGGTTGTCATTGGTTTAAAAGAGATCTCTTTGGGAGGGAAACATGAAAATTATAACTCTATTTTTAATCCTATTTTTAGGATCTTCTCTATATTCTCAATTTAGAGAGAAGCAGGAGGATTCTAGAGTTTTGCTAATGAAACCCTTAAACAGTTCTCAAACATCTCTTTTAGATATGGATAGATTTTCCATAGATCATAGTTTTAGTATGAGTTATAGTAATTCTTCAAAATATTCCTTTATGGAAAATGAATATGTATCAGGAATTAACTACAGATTTTCAGATCCTCTAACTTTAAGAGTTGAATTGGCAGCTTCATATATACCTTACTCCTCATTCTCAATGGAGGATAATATGAAGGCTAGTATATATCTTAAATCTGCCACTCTCAACTATAAACCAAGTGAAAATGTTAGTATAAGCTTGAAATATTCTAATTTAAGAGGATTGAGAGGATTTAATAATAAGCTCCCTTTTGAAAGGGAAGATAAAACAGGGAACTATTTTATTAACAAGGATTATAAATAGATATGCCAAGACCAAAGGTAAGTAGAAGAACTCAAAATAATGTTGAAAAGAATATAAAATCTGATAGTTGGAAGATAAATTTTATTATCTTCATACTTGTTATTCAAACAGGTGTTTTAATTGTTGCAAAGTATAGAAGTATAACAAGTATTATAAGCGGTGATTTTAAGGTTACAAAGCTGTATAGACAGGTTGAATTTTCTACAGATCCACTAGATACTCTAAAGGCTGAAGGTGGAAATTTTATATCCAACTTTGTCAGAATTAAATCAGATAAATCTTTAAAATCAGAATCTATGGCTGATTATGAGAAAACAATTGAAAGAAAGGTTAGGGTTTCTGTCTTAAATGGTTGCGGTGTAGCCGGTTTGGCAGGAAGATGGGAAAATCATCTAAAAAAGGGTAATTATGATGTGTTGGAGATTGGTGATTATAAAAGAAGGATATCTCAATCTCTTATAATCAGTAGGGTTAAAGATATGAGTTATGCCCGTAGCTTAGCTAAAAAAATAGGTATTAGTCCTAAAAATGTTATTCTTCAAATAAGTAAAAATATTGTGGGTATTGATGTTACTCTTGTCTTGGGTCGTGACCATACAATGCTAAACAATAAACTTGGTAAGAAAAATTAGTATGGATTTTCATTATTTAAGAGATAAATATCCTCAGTTTACATATTCAGCTTATAGTTATGAAATTGAATCTGACACTATCAGATTCAATTTTGTTTTTAAGCAATCTGAAACTATTGTTTTTAAACCTTATCAGATCCACTCTTTTAATAAAGTTACTACTCTTGACAGAGATTCTCTGGATAGCTTAGCTTTCAATTTAGGTATGATTGAGCTTATAAGTTACTACAAGGCTTGTTGCTCTCCAATAATCTCAATTGATTGTGGTCTATTATCAGAAGATCAAATATTATTTTGGAAGGATCTTTATATAAACGGGCTGGGTGAGTTTTTTTATGTAAATAAAATAGGAGATATAAAAAATCTCTTCGAGATAAAATCTAAAGGTAAAAAACATAAAATTTTAAATTGTTTATCAAACAATAGAACAATGGTTCCGGTTGGAGGAGGCAAAGATTCTGTTGTTAGTTTGGAACTCCTAAAAGAGATAAATCCCTCTCCATTTTTTATTAACAGATCAAAAGCTTCAGAAAATACAGCTAGAATTGCAGGTTATAAAGAGGGAGAATTTATTGATGTTAAGAGGGGTATAGATAAGGAACTTTTAAAACTTAATAGCTTAGGCTATCTAAATGGGCATACTCCATTTTCCGCAATGCTTGCTTTTACAGCTACTACATCTGCCTATTTAAATGGATTTTCCAACATAGCTCTTTCAAATGAAAGTAGTGCAAATGAGGGTAATATTATTTTTAACGGATTAGATATAAATCATCAATATTCAAAAAGTTTTAAAGCTGAACTTAGTATAAACAATTATATTAAAAAGTATATATCCCCAAATATTAGCTACTTTTCGTTTTTAAGACCATATAGTGAGCTTAAAATATCAGAGCTTTTTTCAAAATTTAAAAAACATCATCAATTTTTCAGATCTTGCAATAAAGGTTCAAAAAGTGGGGTATGGTGTGGAAACTGCCCCAAATGTTTGTTTGTAGCCTCAATTTTATTGCCATTTTTAGATCTTGGTGAGGTAAATAAAATCTTTGGAGTAGATATATTTAATAATAAAGATCTCTTAGACGATTTAAAGGGTCTTGTGGGAATAAGAGAGCTTAAACCTTTGGAATGTGTGGGAACTACCATAGAGGTTAGAGCTGCCATTGGGAAATGGTTAATAAATCGTAAAGAGGAGAATCTTCCATATTTGCTTAAATACTTTAAGAGTAATTTTTTGGATTTAAAACCCTTTGTAGATGATTTTTACCAACTTACTCAAAACTTTAATAGAGAAAATCTTGTTCCTAAGGAGCTTTATGAATATCTCAGATAAAGAGTTTAATCTTTATGGTGTAGTTGGATCTCCCATTGGACATAGTAAAAGTCCCGATATTTTTAATTCTATTATCTCTAAATACAATAAAAAAGGGAGATATATAAGATTAGCCGTTTCGGATAGTAGTAGAATAATCCCCTTGTGCAAAGAGCTTAATATTAGAGGAATAAATATTACCTCTCCCTACAAAGAGGTTCTTTTTAATGAGTTAGATAGTTATGATAAAATATCAGAGAGCTTGGAAGCCGTAAACACAATCTCTTTTGAAAATGGTAGCTCCATAGGTTTTAATTCAGATAGTTATGGTGTCTATTCATCAATAAATAGATACGACTTAAAGAGTAGATCCATTCTTGTTATTGGAGGTGGTGGAGCTGCAAAAAGCGTTTTATATGCTTTGAAAAAATTTAATATTACCATAACAAACAGAACAGAGAGTAAGGGCTTAAAATTAGCAACTGCTTTTGGTGTAAAATTTATTCAATTTTCAGATATAGAGAAGGGTGTTAAAAAAGCTGATATTGTAATCTCAACTTTACCGGATCCTGAAATTGTTTTAAAACCCCAATGGTTTAGAAAGGGTTCCATTTTTTTTGATGCAAACTATAAATCGAAATTTATCTTACCCCAAACAGTAAACTATATAAGTGGCAAAGATTGGTTAATAAATCAAGCTATTCCCAACTTGAAAAGATTTTTTTTGTTGGATGTAGATTATAAAGAGGTTCTCTCTAATCTGGAAAAAGTAGAGAGTAAAAAAAATATTACTTTAATAGGTTTTATGGGTTGTGGAAAAACAACTTATGGAAGAAAACTTGCCAAGAAAATTGGTCGCTCTTGGATTGATCTTGACTCCGAGATAGAGAAGGAGAACGGAGCTTCCATATGTGAAATTTTTGAAAAGTATGGAGAAGAAAGGTTTAGAGAGATTGAAACTAAGATATTGGAAAGATACTCTAATATTGATAATTGCTTAATATCTTGTGGTGGTGGAATTGTTGAATCTGAAAGAAATAGAGAAATTTTAAGATCAACATACAATATATGGATCTACCTTTCATTTGAAAACTGTTATAATAGGATTAAAAATAGCAAGAAAAGACCTTTAGTTGGAAAAGATCTTAGGTTAATATATGAGAGGAGGATTGATCTATACTCAATGGTTACGGATCTTCTATTTGATTCCTTTGGTGATATTGAAAAAGGTGTTGATTATCTTTCAAAGGAGATAAAGGTATCGGGAGTTATTTAAATAGTATCTTTTGAAAAGCTATATTTTATTCATTTAATAATAATTGATATGTTTTTTGAAATAAAATGGAAGAATCCTAATTTTAATTTAAGAGTTGAAGTAAAAAACTCCTTTGAAACCAATTTATTATAACTTTCTAGTTTTATATTCTCTTAAACTAACCCCTAAACAGGTTACAATTATTTCCCCTTTTTCTTGTTATTAAGATTGCAAAAACATATATTACAAAGGTTGTTAAAAAGATTGTTAAAACCAATATTTGGAATAGAAATATGAAAGTTGTCCGTCCAAAAATTGTACTAAATATTTTAAGTTTTCTTGCAATACTATTAAGTCTTATCCTAATAGTTCCTATGCTAACTTCACTCTATTTTGATGATAATGGCTTTATAGGTTTTGTCGAAACAATACTGTTCTCGCTTCCGATATCATTAGCTATTTTCTTCTTTACCAGAGAGAAGAGGGAATTGAATCTTAGGGAAGGTTTCTTGGTTGTTGCTTTGGGTTGGATAGTCATAGCTTTCATTGGATCGCTTCCCTACTATTTTTCAGGAGCAATACCAACGCTAACAGATAGTTTTTTTGAATCTATGTCGGGTTTTACTACTACGGGAGCAACAATACTTACAGATATTGAAGCTCTTCCTGATTCTCTTCATTTGTGGAGAGCCTTAACTCACTGGATTGGTGGTATGGGTATAATTGTTCTTTCAATAGCTATTCTCCCGCTTTTAGGTATTGGGGGAATGCAGCTTTTTAAGGCTGAGGTACCGGGTCCTACAGCAGACAAATTAACACCTAGGGTAAATCAAACAGCAAAAATTTTATGGATTGTATATTTTGCAATTACCTGTCTTGAGATTATTCTTCTAAAGCTTGGAGGTATGAGCTTTTTTGATTCTATATGCCACTCTTTTGCAACAATGGCAACCGGAGGTTTCAGTACTCAAAACGGATCTGTTGCTGATTATAACTCTGCTTATATAGATTATGTGATAACAATCTTTATGTTTATAGCAGGTGCTAACTTTGCACTACACTATAAGTTTTTCTTGAAAAAGTTTAATGTTCATTTAAAAGATATTGAGTTTAGAACCTATTTCTATATTGTTATGGGTGTTGCATTGATAATGACTATTTCAAATATTGGCGGAGATGTTTATCAATCTTTTGAAGAATCTTTTAGGTATGCTATATTTCAGTCTGTAGCAATTATAACAACTACGGGTTTTGGAACTGCTGATTATGAACAATGGACATTCCTTTCCCAAATACTAATATTTGTTTTAATGTTTGTTGGTGGTTCTGCCGGTTCAACAGGTGGAGGTATGAAGGTTATAAGGGTTCTAGTTATTATAAAAGAGGGTCTCTTAGAGCTTAAAAAACTTGTTCACCCCAATGCCATCATGCAACTTAGAGTAGGTAAAAGGGTAATCCCCCAAAATGTGGTTTACTCAATTTTAGGATTTTTTCTTCTCTATGTTTTAATATTTGTAATCATAACAATAACTATGGGTGCTTTAGGTCTTGATCTACTAACCGCTTTTGGAGCTTCCGCTTCCTGTTTAGGAAACATAGGTCCGGGATTTGGAATTGTTGGTCCTACAGAAAACTACTTTTTAATACCTTCGGCAGGGAAGTGGGTTCTTTCATTTACAATGCTTGTGGGTAGATTAGAGATATATACCGTTTTAGTAATTCTAACCGGGAGCTTCTGGAAAAAATGATTAAAAATGAAATTGTTCAAAAAGTAGTTTCCTATATCTATGAATCCGTTAGGTTTGATATTAGATCTAAATCAATATTTCTTTTAATCTCTATTGTTTTGTGGTTTAGTATTACTCTGGAAAAAGATTATGAAACTACATTGACCATACCCATTAGATACAGTGGACTTTCCAAGAGTAAAACATTTAAGGAGCCAACAGTAGATAGTGCAACTCTTAAGGTTAGAGGTAGAGGAAGGACTCTGTTTTCCAATGAAGGTGAACTCTTTTTTCAGATAGACCTTTCAAATTTTGATGATTCTACAAGAGTTTATCTAAATCCTGAAAATTTTGTTAATTTCTCAGATAGAGATATAACTTTTATTGGATCAGTTGATCCTGTTTTTATTGATATTAAACTTGATTCTTTAAAGCTTAAGAGAGTTAAGGTAGTTCCAAATATTAAACTTGAAACAGACATTGGTTATACAGTTTCAAAAAAGGGTGATTTTTATCCCAAAGAGGTTATTTTAAAGGGCCCTGCAACTATTATAAATAATATTGATAATATTTCTACATATCCTGTTGAATTCAATAATATTGTTTCTGATATAGATGCTACTTTAAAGCTTAATATTCCTCATTCAGATGTTGTTAAGAGTAGTAGTTCCAAAATAAACTATAACAGTTCAATTGTAAGAATAGGTTCATACACATTTAAACATTTAGTAGATGTTGTAAATAAACCTAAGGGTAAACTTCTTTCTCTTGAGCCTATCTCTGTTGAGCTTAAGGTTGTAGGTGCTGTTGATAAACTGCATCAACTTTCAGAAGATAACTTTAATGTTACTATTGATTATAATATGATAGATAAGAGTAGTAAAAAAGCTCCAATAAATATTACTACTGATACAGAACTTGAGTGGAGCTCTAACATTAAAAAAGTTAAAGTAACTGAATTTTAGATTCAGTACAGAGCCTGCCAACTTCGTATTACTGCGTCATCAATTTTTTCTGCAATGGATAACCTAGTATTTCTAGGCTCAAATCGTATAAAAAATCAAATCCTTGTACTGCTAGTTTCTAGCCAGTCTTACTTTTTAAGGCAGCCTCAGCCGTTGCGTGCAACGGATCTACAATTCATAATTTATCCCCTTTCCAAGGGGAGATACCCAAAGGGCAGAGGGGTAATTTTCCATCTCCGATCTCCCATCTTCCGACTTCGGTCTCCCGTCATCGGTCTTCTGTCTTCAACCTCCCATCTCCCCTTTATCTCTCTTTCCAAATTTGAAAATATTTTTATTTCCTATTTAACTTGACTTTCATTATAATTTTTTAGAAAGTTAAATAGGGTCTGCTGAAAAAAGTCATAAGCAAAGAAGTTCAAGGCAAAATAGATTTGAGGAATAGAGCCTACAATAGTAGGTGATAGAAAAGCTATTTTAACGCCGAAATTGGAAGCTTATGGCTTCTTTCTCACAAGAAAACTGCAAGGGTTTTGATAAACATTGTTAAAAAACCTTGCAGCTTACTGTTGCTAAATACTTGTTAAGTTCTTTAATAAGCAGTTTCTCCTTTTTTCAGTAGATCCTAAATATAGCCCTACTTTATCCTAGGAGTAAAATAAAAGTAGCTGAGGATAGAAAATGAAGCAGAGTAAAACTATTCTACTAATACTGATACTGACAACCCAACTTTTTTTAAAAGGGGAGTGGTCAGATAGGGTTTTGCTTTCAGGTTCTGACTGGTGCGAAAGTCCAAGTATAAAAGTCGACTCAAAGGGCAGAATACATGCTGTTTGGGCTGAGTCTATAAATTATAAAAATTCATATGTTGTGTACTCCAAATCAGAAGATGGAGGTGTTACATGGACGGAACCGTATAAGGTTAGTAGTAACGATACAATGAGGGTGTGGGAACCAAAATTGGTTATTGACTCCTATGATAATCCACATATAGCCTATTTACTCTCCAGAGGAGAAGGTTCCAGAGTTTTCTATAAAAAATTTAATGGGATAACTTGGAGCGAAGATTTTGAGGTAGAGGAGTTTATCATAACAAGCCTTAGAATGGGTATAGATCACGATGATAGAGTATATTTAACATGGTTTATGGGTGATAATATAACAGGAAAGAGTCTTTTTACATACTTTGATAATGGATGGAAAGATCCTATCCCAATTTCAGAACAACACCTCCTAATTGTTAGGAGTAATCTTATATTTGATTCCGAAAACAACCTATATCTATCCGGATTTGATAGAAATGATAGTAGAGCATTTTTAGCTAAATATTCCAAATCTGATGAAGAGTGGGTATCCATTGAAAAAATTTTTGACAGTGGAGAGCTTTCTATTGCTTCAGATATTGATATATGTGATGGTAAAATCTTTTCAGTTATCTCCAGTGGTACAAGTTCTCTTAATAATAAAATATATTTTTCATCTAGATTTTTAGATGGTAATGAGTGGGAATATTCAAATCTCATTATCTCGCACACTTATAAGGAAAATGAATTAGTCATAAACAATGGAGTTCCTTATATTTTTGAAATCTACTATCCACATCTAAAGAGTAAACAGTCCTCTTTAGATAAAAATAGAATTGATTGGAGTCGTGAACTTGTTTGTTTATATAAAAATGGATCTGATTGGACTACTGAAAGTATTGAATCTGAACCAGAGAGATATATGCTGTGGTTTGATGCATCTTCAGATTTTACTAGAAATAAACTTTATATTATTATATAATTTAGGACCTGTGGCTAACTATTCTGATATCTATTTTAGATCTAGAGAGGTTTTGGTGGGGATTGATGAAGAGGAACTTTCTATTGATACTTATAGTTTATCAAACTACCCTAACCCATTCAATTCAACGACAATAATAAGTTTTAAACTTCCTAAAATTTCAGATATATCCTTGCAAATTTTTAATAATAGTGGTGAACTGGTAAAAACTTTAATTAACAACCAAAGGGTTAAATCTGGCAACCATAAGGTAGTGCTAGACCTTGAAAATTATAGTAGTGGTGTTTACTACTCAAAATTGACAGTAAACAATAAAGTTGTTACGGCTAAACATGTTTATATAAGGT
>PDON01000047.1 GCA_002742935.1 Candidatus Cloacimonadota bacterium
AAAAAACAAAATTTTAGGAATATTTATATATGGAAAAATGAGATTTTAATTTGAGTGAAATTTCACTCTCTAAATTTCAGCTTTTTTTGTTTTTATATTGATGGACCTTTATAGATTGTTAACTTTTCTTTTGTTTAATATCTTGAACGCTTAATTAGAAGTAGGTTATAGAGTAGGTTTAGAACCAGTTGAATACAATCTTTAAATGATTCCAAAATAGAGTTGGGCTTTTTATTTAGATTTTATGATAATTTTTCTAACCTATAGTTGATTTTTATTGTACTTTTTCATTGTTGTTTTAGATTCTAGAAATAATTGATAGATAGTGTATGGTTTTTAAAAATTAATTATTTGTTTAATCAATATGATTATGCTTATATTGTAATACTACCATATACTTATATATAGAGGAGTTTGTTATGAAAAAAAAGAATCCTAAAGAAAATGTTTTTTCTCCGAGGTTAACAAAGCAGGAGCAGAAGAAAAAAATGAAAAAGTTAGAGAAGCTTCTTGAAGCAGAGACTCCTCAAGATTTTGCAAATCTATACTTTTCAACTAATTTAACAAGATCAGATAAGATTATGGCTACTAAATTTTGGCTTAAGAAAAACCCTCAGTTTAGTTCTGATGATATTTTAGATTACAAGAAAAATATCTATTCCAAGAGAAGGAAAGATCTAACTAGAAAACTTATGACAGATGATCTTAAAAAGTTGATAAAAAAGAGAACTTTAAAGAAGTATGTCGATTATTACTTGAGATCTAATTTCTCTATTCAAGAAAAGCAATTGGCTACTAGAATATGGCTTAAAGATCATCCTGAATACTCAAATGTTGATGTACAAAAGGAGAAGTATAAACATCCCCTATATGTTCCAAACATTAATGGTCGAAAATCTCCTAGAACGGATAAGAGGAATCCTGTTATAAAGGAGTTAATGGAAAAAAGTACACCGGAAGAGTATATTGATCTATACTTAACTAGTAATTTAACGAGATCTCAAAAGCAGGAAGCTACATCTATGTGGCTTAAAAGCTATCCTCAGTTTACATATAAGGATGTTGATAAAGCTAGAAGTAAGCACCCTGAATGGAGAAAAATGAGAAGGTCTGAGGATCCTAAACAGATTAAAAGAAGGACTAAGAGAAGGTTTAAAAAGAACGATTTTAGTGGAGGATCTCACAAAAAATGGACTAATGAGGTTCTTTTTGAATTTTTGGAGTTAAATGACAGTTATATAGATAGGGAGTTAGCAAAACATTTTAAAAGCTCTATTCCTGCAGTTCAGAGTATAAGGAGAAGAATAAATCTTTCTAAGAAGATTTTGAAGTTGGAAGGTAAAGAGGAGTATACTCTACAAGAGCTTCACGAATTAGTTTTAAGTGATGAGTTTGTTTTGAGAAGGAGATATAAATCTATGCTTGAGAAAAAAGATTAGAGTAACTTTTTTCTTAGGTATATAAATATCTAAAGCTTGCTTTAATGACTAATTTAACAGATATTTCTCTCTGTTTCAGGTAGTTCTTAACTTTTATTTTGTACTAAGACAGGGATTTTATGAAAATTGGTATATTGACATCTACAATAAGTGAAGAGGATTTTTTCCCCAATATAAAAGATCTAAAACAAAAGATTGAACTTAGAGGTGTTGAGGTAGATCTATTCAAAAATGGCGAATTTAATCTTATGATCTCAAAGTTAGGTAGTGAAATTTTTCTAAATGGAGAACCTTTTTTCCCAAAAGATTATGATCTTGTTTTTAATAGGTTTTCAGTTAAGGATAAAACTAACGCTGACTACTACATAATGGAGGAGTTTATTAGTAGTGGTGTTAACTTTTTTAATACTCCCTTATCAATATCAAAGGCAAGAAATAAGCTTCTTACCCTTCAGATATTGGGGAAAATGGGTGTTGATATTACAAAATCTTTTGTTATTAGAAGAAACTCTGATCTTGATAATGTAAATAGATATTTTACCTACCCCTTAATAGTTAAAAATATATTTGGATCTCTAGGTTCTTCAACTTTGATTGTTTATGATTTTAAACAATTAAAAGCTATCTATGATTATATTTGGAATGTAAATCGTAATGAAGTTTTAATGATTCAAGAGTTTATAAAAACAGAGGATAATTCTGTATCTGACTACAGAGTTTTTGTTGCCGGAGGAGATATTATCTCTTCTATGAAAAGAACAAATCATACGGATGATTTTAGGTCAAACTATAAACGAGGTGCAGATGTTGAATTTTTTGATATATCGGAGAATGAGAAGAGGATCTGTATTGAAATAGCTAATAGGTTTGGTTTAAAAATTGCAGGAATAGATTTTATGAGAAGTCACAGAGGTCCTGTTGTTCTTGAAGTTAATTCAAATCCTGGTTTAGAGGGTATTAGAAGAGCTTCTATAAAGGGAGGGTTTGATATTTTGGATAGATTGGCGGATTATCTTATTTCAGAAATAAAATCTTAGGGTAAAATATTATGAGTAAAATTAAAATTTTTGTGGCAATTTTAGTTGCTTTTACATTGGGTTATCTGTTCTTTGGTTCTTTCTTCTCCTCTGAAGAGAGTTTAATTGAAGAAAAAATAGAGACTATTCTAAGTAATTGTGAAAAGAGTGGTGCAGATGGTGATTTTGGTATAGCTTTAAAAACTAACAAAATAAAAAATAATCTGGACTCTCTTGTGTTTTTTAAGATTGAAGGTATTGATAAGTTTCTCTCAAAGTATGGTTTTATAAGTAGATCTAATTATGTTAATAATAGTTTTAATAAAGATGATATTTCATCTGCATTTTTTTACGGCTATAAAACACTTGAATCTTTAGAAGGTAAGATAGAAAAAATTTCTATTAATATTGTTGAAAAGAGAGCTAAAGTTTTAGTAGATTTTACTTTTAAAGGTAAGGTTAACGGTTTTAACATAGATGAATCTTTAAATTTTAGTATATCTTTTATTAAGAAAGATAAGGGTTGGTTTGTCAATGGGGTTGAATCAGATCTTTCAGAATAATAAGTTTTACCTGATTTAAGTTGTCTATATTAAAAACTGTAACCTGATACTATTGATAGTGTTAGTTCTTCTCGTTCTCGATATAGGTTATACTTTATTCTTAAATGCGTAACCCACTTTTTTACCAAGGTAAGTGATAAGTTAAGTTTTGGACCATGTACTATATAAACATCGCTTAATCTACTTTTTCCAAATTTTTCTAAATCATACATATATGTATCTATTTCATAGTGAAAATACTCTAAACCTATTGAAATAAACTTATTTTTACCTGTTATTCCTATTGAGTTATAAATATGGTGTTTATGATTAATAGGGTCCATCACAAATTGATCAAAGTCAATTCTTCCATACTCCTCATAACTAAGCTTATTTGTAAAATATGTTGTACCTCTTTTTATAGGGAAGGATAGGGAGTCTGATATGGAGTAGTTTTTTATTGCAAAGCTTTTTACATTTAGAGAATCATAATCGTAGCTTTGGTATCTGGTGTTAAAGCTTATTTCACCATTTATTTTAAGATTGTTATTGAATATGTATAAGTAGTTTGTTCTACTCTTTATATTATGGTTTTTATGGTTGTTACCTGATTTCAATGATGATATGTTTACCATTTTATAAAAATCATAATTTACAGTTTGTTTAAGAATTATATTAAAGAGTTCAAATTTAACACTAGGATATACTCCAAACTGTATAATATCTTTATCATTTAAATTTTCATTTTTTAGACTTTTATATTGATACTTCATATATTTAGCTTTAAGTTCAAAGTCTGAATTAAATTTTCTTATAAAATTTTCACTCTCTATTGAAAATCTATAGTTCTTAAAACTATCTTTATTTCCATTAATTAAAAATTTTTCTCTTCTATTTTTGTAGTAGATCTTTAAAAATGAACTTAAACCGCTTCTAACTATAGTTAATCTGTTACCAAAACCCAATTCGGATATATCCTGTCTGCTGTAAAGAGTATCCGGAGAGAAACTATCCTTATCATTTTGTTTGAAGTTAAGTAGTACAGAGTTGTTTACTCCATTTGGCATATCATAATCTAGAGATGTATCTATTTCATACTCAATATTTTTAACATTATTTAAATTGTTAGTAGTTGTGTAGTAGTTATAGTTATTTATTCTATACTTAGCATTAATACCGTAATATACATCATCTTGATAGAGATAGTTTTTTAAGCCTATCTCTACATCTCCTTTATAGTTTTGGAGGGAGTCCATACTGTCAAAGTTAAAATTTAAGTTTCCTACTTTATAGTTGTTTAAAGATATAAAATCTTCATACGAGTTTTCGGTGTAAATATTTACTCCACTGTTTTTTCTTTTATCATCCTTCTTATGGATAAATCCAACTCCTAAATCTGATTTAAAACTTTTGAGCTTAATACCAATAGATGGACTAATATAGAAATTATGGTTTGAGGGTTTTGCTAAGGGCTCATTTGAAGTGAAGTTTCCTAAAAATCTTCCTCCGTATCTGTATATATCTATATATTTGAGATATTCAGCTTTTATCTCATTATTATATTTACTGTTGACTCCATAAAAAGTTGTACTGTTTTTACCTTCTAAATTTATCAGTTGTAAGCTGTCTTTGTAGTCGTAGTAGAACTCCATTCCTACTTTTTTAAACTTATCAAAATCATCAAAATTTACCGATACAGAATCTCTTGAACCCATGAGAGGAACCCGTATTAGTATGACAAATACTATTAGATATATTAGTTTATTTGATAATTTCTTTATACTATTCAATAGGTTAAACCCAATCTGTTTATCTAGTTTTCCATCTTAAATTTTATATTAAAAAGATTCAGTTCAAAACTTGATATTTCGAAAAGATCTTCAACATTTTTACTCTTTAATATGGCTAATCCCTTTGATTCTATAATATCTCTTGCTTTTTTTTCAAGATCTAGAGGAATTATTTTTTCCCACTCTGAAAAGTTGTTCTCCTCAATTGCTCTATATATCATTTTCTCAGCTCTTTTTTCTCTGAGTTGATATATATTACATATGTTTTCTAAAGTATGACCATCTTTTAACATTGTTAAGAGCTCTTGTCTTTTATCGTAGTGTATATCCTTTTTGAAACCATTATCATGAAATCTATATATTTTTTTTAATTGGTTTTCATTGGTTTTAAACAGGTGTAAAAATTTAGATCCATACCTTTGAGCTTTGTAGTATCCTACCCCTTCAATATTGGTAAACTCTTCTAAGTTTGCAGGTTTTTGTTTTTCTATATCTTTTAGTGTAAAATCTGAGAATATAAAGTACGGAGCAATTCCCTCCTCTTCTGCAATACTATTTCTGATAGATTCAAGCTCAATGAAAAGAGGAGAATCGTTTGTTCTTTTATTTATCTTTTTTCTTATAACCCTTTCTGTTCCATTTAGTACATTTTTATAATTTTTACCCAAATATATTGAATCATCATCAATGTTTAATATTTCTCTACTTTTCATAAAATGATAAAAGTTTTCCAATTCAGAAAAAGTAAAGTGGCTCATTATTGAAAATGTTGTAAGCTCTTCATAACCTTTATATTTAATCTCTTTTGATTTTATACCTTTGAGTACTCTGGAAAGATCGTGAATATCTGTTTTTTTACCCATTCTTATAAGACAAGAGATGACTTTCTGACAATCTGTAGTAACATCAACAGAGGAGGAGTTATCAAGACAGCTTGAACAGTTTCCACAAAGTTTTTTTGTTGGCTCGTTAAAGTAGTTGTTTATAAATTTTGAGAGACACATTCCACTATTACAATAATCTATCATTGTTTCAAGTTTATTGTACTTTATCTCTATAACATCCCTTTCTGCGTCAGAGTTTCTTATAAAAAACTTTTGTATATTTATATCTTTTGGATCATACAATAAAATGCATTCTGAAAGGAGAGTATCCCTTCCCGCTCTTCCGGCTTCCTGATAGTAACTTTCAAGATCTCCGGGCATATTATAGTGAATAACATACCTAACATTTGATTTGTCTATACCCATACCAAAAGCGTTTGTTGCAATCATTATCTTGACCCTATCAAATATAAAATCATCTTGAGCTTTTTTTCTAAGTTGTTCGCTCATTCCACCATGGTATTTGGATACATTGTAACCACTATTTTTTATTGTTTCGTAGAGGGAGTTACACTCTTTTCGAGTTGAAACATAGATTATGCCTGATCTGTTGTTATGATCTTTTATAAAGTCTAAAGTAAAACTTTTTTTCTCAATATCTTTTACCACATTAAAGCTTAGATTTTTTCTCTCCACTCCGGTTTTTACTATATTGGGATTTTTCATATCCAAAAGTTCTATAATATCGTTAAAAACCTCTTTTGTAGCTGTAGCTGTAAAAGCTGATAGAATAGGTTTTTTAGGAAATATCTCTATAAATTTTTTAATATTTAAATAACTGGGCCTAAAATCGTGTCCCCACTTTGATATGCAATGTGCTTCATCAATAGCGATATGAGAAACTTTTAACTTTTTTATCCATAGTCTAAATATAGGGTCAGAACTCTTTTCAGGAGTTATATAAATAATTCTGTATCTACCCTTTTTTATCTTCTCTATTCTTTCTATGATCTCTTCTCTATTAAGAGTTGAATTTAAAAATGTTGATTTTATATTTAGCTGTTGTAATGAGTCGGTTTGATCTTTCATGAGTGAAATAAGCGGGGATACTACAATTGTTAAACCGTCAAAAATTATTGAGGGAAGTTGATAACATATAGATTTCCCTCCTCCGGTTGGCATAATTGCCATAGTATCAACCCCATTTAATATAGAGTTGACACAACTCTCCTGACCTTCTCTAAAGTTTGAGTAGCCAAAAATATCTTTCAATATCCTTTTTATCTTCATCTTTAGAAAAATAAGATATTGGTCTGATTAGTCAAGTGTATTGTTGCTGATTTTTTATAATATTTAACTTTTTTTGCCATATTAATAATTGTAATAATCTCTATATTTTAACATTAATATATATCTTTGCTTATATATTGTTTCTGTTTTTATAACAAAAAACAAAATAAAACTTGACATAAATTGACATTTGTATTAAATTTCTAGTATGCAAAATGGAGGAGTTATGAAAAGTAGGATTGTTACGGCATTTTTAGCATTCTTTTTTGGATTTCTAGGATTCCATAAGTTTTATTTAGGTCGATTTTTTGAAGGATTGCTCTACATAATATTTTTATGGACAATGATACCTTTTTTTGTAAGTATTATAGAGGGATTTGCTTTTCTCATAATGGATGATAGGGTATTTGATGCAAGGTATAACTATTTAGTTTATGATAGAGGTTTTAACATTCCCAGAGATATTAACATAAATGTTAATGGTGTAAAAAAAGATGGAAATAGTTTTCCAGATATTGGAATATTTAAAAAAAGGGATAGAAAAGAAGATTCAAGTAAAGTTTATTGTCAAAATTGTGGAGAAGGTTGTAAGGAAAATTTTACATTTTGCCCCAATTGTGGAGAGATGATTAATATTTACTAATGTTTTAGTTGCCATCTTTTTATAGATTAAAAAATTTTTTATAGTTACTTATTAGATTCTTATTTTACTTTATCTTAAAAGAGTTAAAAGGAGCTGTTTTGGAATCATTTTTGGAAATATTTTTTATAGTTTTACTATTTGTTCTACTTTTTAAAATCTCATTCTTTCTTATAAAGGTTGTAATTATAGCTTTGATAATAACATTAATGATTAGGTTGTTTAAAGCTGTTTTTTAGTAATATTAACCTGAGTTCGATATAAGCATTTAATTAATATTTAATGTAATAAGTATAAATATTTATAGAAAAGAGAGTTTCCTGAGACTCTTGGAGGGAACGAAAACTATAATTATATACTCATTTCTTCGAGAACCTCATGGTACAGATATAAGTTGTATCTCCAGCTTTAATTATTACATAAGATGTTCTATTAGTTTTGTATCGAGCTTAAATTAACCTTACTAAAACCTTTCCAGTTTATAAAAAGCTACTACTCTCCTAGTAAAGGTAGTTGTTCTATTTTATTCCATTAAAGTAGAATAACTATCTTTTTTTATTAGATCCTAGATTATGTTTTGAAACATTACAACTTAATTATATATTATTGAGTAATAATTTTTTTGCTCTAAAATTAAAATTTAGGAAAGGCTTGATATGAGTATTTTTTATAAATTGTTTATTTTTTCATTTCTTATTATGACAATATCCTGTTCAAAGAACATTGTTGTTAAAGATGTTGATTATGGTTGGGCTTTGGAGAAGGTTATTAAGGTATCCAAAGATACTAAAAAGGTAAAGAGACCCGATCTTTTCAAATTTGATCCTATATATTTCTTTCAGGCAGAAGATGTATTGTTGGGTAGTAATAACTCTCTTAGGATAATTAGAGACAGAGAGGGTTTTTACTTTGTTACAAGTAATATGTTTAAAAATGTTTATGTCCTGGCATGGGCTGAAGGAGGACTGGAGCTCATTAATAAGATAGATCTGGGCGTTGAAAATTTGGAAAAACCCTTTTTTAATCAAAAGGGAGATTACATAATTCTTGTTAATAAAAATAGAGAGTTTAAACTTAATAGATTGGGGGTTTTAAGTGATTAGATTTATATTTTTACTTCTTTTTTCTTTTAACTTGCTTTTTTCTGTAGAGTCTGATTATGAAATAGTTGAATCATACAAGAAACAGGTAGAACTTATAAAAAATAAGCTTAACAACATAAGTAGTAAGAGTGAGATTGATATTTTAAAGGAAGATATTTTATCTTTTAAAAATAAGTACATTGAAAAAGAGGAACTGATAAATAACAGTATATATCCTAAAACTTTTAGTGGTGAACTTAAAACTCTTAAATCTCTTTTTTTGCAAGCCTCAACTCAGGTATCCCTTTCTGAAAGAAATATCTATTTAAAGAGTAAGCTTGATAGTACTTATAATGTGATAAATGGTATGGAGAGAGAGCTTTTTACACTTTCTACTCAGTTTTCCAAGATAAAGAAAGAGAGAGACAAATTAAGGAGAGATATTAATTCTGCAAAGAGTGGGATTGTAAACAGTAGTTCAAATAGAGTTAAATTAAAAGATCAGGTTAAAAATTTAAAGAATAATCTTTTAAAGAGAGATCAATTAATATCTGATCTTATTACGACAATTTTTTCAAGCTATAGTTCAAATGGTGATAAAGATTTAGTGCTAATTAAAAATAAGAGTTATAACAATGGTATAACAGGTTCTATTTTAGATGCTATAAATGATAATATAGTATTCTTAGAACAGAATGGAAAAGATCTTGCAGATCTTAAGTTTTCCGGAGATGAATATAATCGCTTTTACCAAAATTGGAAAAGAGTCAAACCTGTTCTTCAAAAAAATGATGTAGATAATAATAGTATTGAAGAGGTTATTTCCAGTATAGATGAGAAATTGTTTTTTTGGGATAAACTTTACAGAAATTCAGTATCAGAGTTTCTTAAAGACTCTTTTATAAAGAGAGAAATAGAGGTAGAGCCATTTACTGATTTGGCATCTTTTCTTAAAAATTTTGAATCTTTTGTAAAGAGTGAATTCTCATCATTAGATGGAGATAAAGCCCTTTTTGTTAAAGATACTCTATGGAGTAATACTGTTTTAGTTTCTTGGAGTAAACTTTTGACAGATGAGAGGAATATATCGGAGGCTGACATTGAAAGAGTTAGCTCTATGTTTAAAACAGAGATTTCCTCCGGTAATAGTTTGTATCCAATAATATGGCTTACTTTGTCATTTCTATTGGTTATCATAATCTATTTTGCAGTCAAAAGGAGTAGTAGTTTGACTAAAAAGAAATAATTATATCTATTACTCTGCATTTGTATTAAAAAAATATGATTTTAGCAATCTTAAATTACTTTTGGATCTAAAATTTACTTGTCTTAAATAAAAATATTAATTTTAGAGGGTAAATTAAAAATATAGAGAAGAGCTCAAACAGAAGGTGTATTGAAATTATGAAAAAATTAGTATCAATTTTTGTTCCGGCAAGGGATGAAGAGAAAAATATTGTTGAGTTGATAAATAGAATAGATTCTACAATAAGAAAGATGTGTCAATTTGATTTTGAGATGATTCTTGTTAATGATGGTTCAAAAGATAAAACAGGTGAAATTGCTGACGATATGTCTATTAATTTTCCTTTTCTAAAGGTTCTTCATCATAGAAAGGGTATGGGGCTTACCCAAGCAATGAAGACAGGATTTGCCGAAGTTAGGGGTGATTATGTTCTTTTTTTACCGGCTGATCTTGAGTGTGATCCTAGAGAGGATATTCCTAAGTTGATGGATAAAATGATTACTGATGATTTAGATGTTGTTACAGGTTGGAGGCAGGGTAGAGGGGATGGTAAAAATTTTGCCTCTGCCATCTATAATACTGTTTCTAAAAAGCTATTTAAGGTTGATGTTCATGATATGAACTGGATAAAGGGTTTTAAGCGTGAAGTGTTGGAAGATTTGGAGTTAAGATCTGACTGGCACAGGTTTATAGTTATGATGGCAGCTGAAAAAGGGTATAAGATAGATGAGGTTAAGACAAACTGGTATCCAAGACTTTCAGGTTCTTCAAAGTTTGGATTAATGAGATTTCCCATAGCTTTGGTTGATAGCTTAGTTGTTAAGTTTAATATGGTTTTTGGCTCAAAACCAATGCAGTTCTTTTCTCTTTTTGGTGTTATATTAATGCTTTTAGGTGTACTGGGAATACTTTTTTTAACATATTATTATCTTGTTAAGGATACCCAGATAAGACCTCTTTTTACTCTTTCAACAACATTGATTATTGCGGGTTTACAGCTCTTTATTACAGGGTTTCTGGCAGAACTTGTTGTTTCTCAAAAAGATGAGATAAGTGATCTTAAAAAGAAAATAAAGGATCTCAAAAGGAGGTAGTATACTACATAAAATATATATTTAGTCTTTATAATTTTTATTAAAGATGATTTTATTTCTTTCGATTCTTGCGTATACCTTCAAAATTTATCAAATCTATTTTAACTCTCTTTTCTATACTTTTTAGCTTTATTATATCCTCTTCAACTATATGTATTGACTACTTTTTAACCTCATGTTTTGTTCCTATTGGTTTAAAATGTTCAAAAAAGAGACAAATATCATATTTAATTTTTTTCTTGACATAGTTTAGATCAGTTGGTAAAATTAGTCAAGTTGATAACAAATTTGCCATTTATTGGCAGATTTAATTAAATAAATTATTTAATACGTAGGAGATCTGAGTATGTACAATCTTGACAAATTCATGGCTGAACTGGAGAGAAAGAATCCGGGACAAGATGAGTTCCTTCAAGCTGCTAAAGAGGTTATTGAAACAATCATTGACACAGTTAATGAGAACCCTAAATATGTTCAAGCTAAGATTCTTGAGAGAATTACTGAGCCAGATAGAGTTTTTACTTTCAAAATTGAGTGGGAAGATGACAATCACGAAGTACAGGTTAATAGAGCTTTCAGAGTTCAATTTAACAACGCAATTGGACCTTACAAAGGTGGTTTAAGATTTCACCCATCTGTAACTCTTTCAGGTCTTAAATTTTTAGGTTTTGAGCAGATCTTCAAAAACTCTTTAACTACTCTTCCTCTTGGTGGAGGTAAAGGTGGTGCTGATTTTGATCCTAAGGGTAAATCAGATGCTGAGGTAATGAGATTCTGTAAGGCTTTCATGACTGAACTTGCTAAGCACATTGGTCCTGAAACTGATGTTCCTGCTGGTGATATTGGAGTTGGCGGAAGAGAGATTGGTTATCTTTACGGACAATACAAGAGATTGAGAAAAGAGAATACTGGTGTTTTAACTGGAAAAGGTTTAAACTGGGGTGGTTCTTTAATCAGACCTGAAGCTACAGGTTTTGGTAATGTTTACTACGCAAATGAGATGTTAAAGCACAATAAAAATACTACTTTCGAAGGTAAGAGAGTTGCTGTTTCTGGTTTTGGTAATGTAAGTTGGGGAGCTGTTACAAAAGCTAACGAGCTAGGTGCTAAAGTTGTTACTATTTCAGGTCCTGACGGATATATATATGACGAAGAAGGTATCAGTGGTGAAAAGATTGACTATATGCTTGAGCTAAGAGCTTCAAATAATGATGTTGTTGCACCTTTTGCTGATAAATTCCCAAGTGCTAAGTTCTTCGCAGGTAAAAAACCTTGGGAGCAAAAAGTTGATATTGCACTTCCTTGTGCTATCCAAAATGAGTTACATGCTGATGATGCAAGAGCTCTTGTAGATAATGGTGTAATTTGTGTTTGTGAGGGTGCTAATATGCCTTGTACTCCTGAAGCTATAAGTATCTTCCAAAACGCTAAGGTTATCTTTGGACCTGGTAAAGCTGCTAATGCTGGTGGTGTTGCTACTTCCGGTTTAGAGATGTCTCAAAACTCTATGAAGCTATCTTGGAGCTGTGAGGAAGTGGATGCTAAACTTAAGGTTATTATGAAAAATATCCATGATGCAGGTGTTAAGTATGGTACTAGAGAAGATGGATATGTTGATTATGTAGCTGGATCAAATATTGCCGGATTCATAAAAGTTGCTGACGCAATGCTTGATCAAGGATTTTAATGGATAGATCTATATCCAATGAATCTTATTTAAAAAGCCCCAATTTTGGGGCTTTTTTGTTATAGATTAATCTGTTTTAATTAAGTTGTTTTTATCTACTAAAAAAGTTGAATGAAATCTTAGATATGGGATAGAAAGAGATAATTTTCTAGGCATTACTGAATTTAGCTTTGCTTCTTCTTTATGGTCAGAGTTGAAATCTCTTTATATCACTCACTTTTTTAGGCTCTGTTTCTTTGGATCCATTTTGCCATAACTTCTAAACTTTGCACTTTTTCAACAGATTCTAAGTAGATTTGTTGTGTTTTGGAACTAATATTATAAATTTACTGCCAATATTTTCCTGACTTTCTACTATAATATCACCCTCTATTTTTTTTAGGAGGTCATGGCTTACTATTAACCCAAGTCCTGTACCACCCTCTTTTTCTGTTCCTCTTCTTGTAACTTTTTTATTTATCTTAAAAAGGTTTCCCATAATCTCTTGAGACATACCTATTCCATTATCCTCAATAATTATTTTATAAATATTATCCTCCTCAACGAATGATATATTTATACAGCCCCCATTTTTAGTAAATTTTATTGAGTTTGACAAAATATTTCTTACTGCAGTTTGGATTATGTTTGCATCTGAATAGATACTTATATCATTACTTATACAAGATTTAAAACAGATGTTTTTTTGGTTAATATTTTTTTCTAAAAGCTTAAATGCTTCATCAATAATTTTTTTGAGAGATACTTCAATATATGTTGGTTCAAAGCTTCTCTGCTGACTTTTCCCCCATATTAGAAGCTTTTCTAACAGGTTATATGTTGTAGATGATAGTTTTACAAGGTCATTGATTAAGAGATCTGTATCTTCCTGTTCCAGAGCTTTATCATTAATAACTTTTAAAGCTTGTTTAAGTGTTCCTATAGGACCTTTCAGATCATGTGCAATAATTGAAAAGAAGCGGTTTTTTGTAGCATTTAACTCCTCCAATTTGCTGTTCTGTTCCAATAGTTTCTTTTTAGATTTTCTTAGTTCTAAATGGGTTTTTACCCTTGCCAATAGCTCATTATTTCTAAATGGTTTTAGAATATAATCTACAGCTCCGAGATCGAAACCCTTAACAATACTTTGACTATCCACTTTTGCTGTTAAAAAAATGATGGGTATATCTTTAAGGCTGTCCTCTTTCTTAATTTCTTCACACACTTTATAACCATCCATTACAGGCATCATCACATCAAGAAGAATAAGATCAAAATTGATATTTTTAAGTTTTTGCAAAGCCTCTTCTCCACTTTTGGCAAATGAGATCATATAGTTTTCTTTGCTTAAAACAGATGCTGCAAGCTGAATATTTGTTGTAATGTCATCTACAATTAAAATTTTTGAATTTTTCATTATATGTAGCCTTTTTCAATAAATGTTCTAATATCCTTCTCTATCTTTTCTGCAGCTTCCGTTGTTTTAGAGTAGTACACTTTAGTAAAGAATCTATCATTTATATCTACTGATTCTTCTAAATTATTTAGAATAGAGTATTTAGTGTGTCTTGCAAAATGCTCAACAGGTATAACAGTTCCTGAAGTTCCAATAACTACTAAAAGATTACATTTATCAACAGCATTATAAAGATCCTGATAGAATGGAGCAGCTTCTCCAAACATTACCACATTATGTCTCATAGATTTTGTCTTACATCTATCGCAAGTTATATGATTTTTTATGTTTTCATAGCCTATATCCTTTATCAAGCCACAGTTTTCACATACAATTTCTTTTAAATACCCATGTAGATGGATAATATTTTTAGAGCCCGCTTTTTCAAAAAGATCGTCTACATTTTGAGTTATTACGGATATCTTTTTCGGATACTCATTTGCAAGCTTAACAATAAGTTTGTGCATTTTATTAGGCTTTTTATCTTTAAGATCACTTCTTCTTAAATCATAAAAATTTAAAACTTTTTCTCTATTTGACATATACCCTTCAACACTACAAACTTCCATTACATTATGATTCTCCCATAAACCATTATTGTCTCTAAATGTGGAAAGTCCCGACTCTGCTGAAACTCCGGCTCCACTTAATATCAAAATATCTGCCATAAAACCTCCAAATTAAACTTTCTATTTTAGAATTTAATATAAATTAAATATTTTACAACTTCTGTTTGATATAAATTAAAAACAGTTTTTAATAATTTATAAAAATAGATTGATAAATATTAGTAATATTGTTATTATTAATAGTTGAGATCTCTTTTGAAAAGATCATAAATGATGGGAATTTAAGATAAAGTTTTTTGGAGTGAGACTTAATTCTAGTTTTGTTATATCACCTAAAAAATTTTAAATATATTTCAGTTATAGTTTAACTACGTAAATAGATTCGTTTGTGGTTTTGTTTTCTATTTAAAAGAGGGTAAAAGGGATAGTTTTAAATTTTATTCAGGTTCAAATTCAGGACAAATATTATGAAACTGGCTAATAAAATTATATTAACTGTACTTATTTCTGTTCTACTTTTTAACTCTACTCTTTTTGTATACAGAGTTTCAAAGCAGAAAGCCACTCTTGATGCTGATTTTAAAGAAAGAATTGATAATATTCTATTAACTACAATTGAAGGGTCTAAACAATCTCTTTACAATTTGGATTTTAATAGTTTAGAGTTTTTTATTAATACAATTTTTATGAATAAATATGTTAAAGGAGTAGTCTTTAAAAATAGGGTCAATGTTACAATTGCTTTTATAAATGGAGAAAAAATTACCTCTTTAAGAGATGTTGACGAAGATAAGATAAACATAGATACTGATGATGATACAATAACCAAACATGGCAAGATAAGCTTTAACAGAATAAATGAGAGAGTTACAATATATTTTAGCAAGAAAGAGTTTGATAAACAGACAAATCAAATTATTGTTGATCATACAATTGAATTTTTTCTTACGGGGTTATTATTTTCACTGCTTTTACTTATGACTATAAGAAGAGTTGTTTTGATCCCTATAAAAAAATTATCTGTTTTTTCCTCTGAAATAGTAAACAATCTTGTTTCAGTTAGGAATGCACTTGCAGAAGAGAGGTATGGAGAGAATGTTTTAGTGGATTTGAACAAGATTATAATAAATGAAACTAAACTTTCAAATGATGAGTTTGGAGATCTTCAATATGTTATGATAGATATGGCTAAAACCATAAAGAACTCTTTTCAGACTGTTATGGAGAGATCAGATGCCATTGAAAGGATAAATGATGACCTTGAAGATATGATTGAAGAAAGAACTGTAAAGCTAAAAAAAGTAAATAAAAAACTTCAAGATACAATAGATACTCTTCAAGAGACACAAGGAAAGATGATTCAGCAGGAAAAAATGGCAAGTTTAGGTAGTTTAGTTGCCAGTGTTGCTCATGAAATAAATACCCCTATAGGTATTGGAGTTACGGCTGCTTCTCATCTGGAGGATAGAACATTATTAATAGAGAAACTTTCAAAAAATAAAGAGATGAAAAAATCTGATTTTATGGCATATGTAACAACTGCTGTAGAGAGTTCAAGAATGATTCTCACAAATTTAAACAGGGCGGCTCAACTTATAAACAGTTTTAAAGAGATAGCCGTTGATCAAACTAATGAAAATATTAGATCTTTCAATCTTAAAGAGTACTTAAATGAGGTTATTTTAAGTTTGAAGCCAAGACTAAAGAAAACAAAGCACAATATATTTTTAGATATTGAAGAAAATATAAATCTATTAAGTTATCCCGGTGCTGTTTCTCAAATTTTTACAAACCTAATTATGAACTCTCTTACACATGGTTTTAAGGATATAAACAATGGAGAAATTTTTATAGAGGCTAAAGAGGTAGAAGAAAATATAGAAATTGTTTACGAAGATAATGGTATTGGGGTAGATGAAGAGACTGTAAAAAAGATTTTTGATCCTTTCTTTACAACTGAGCGAGGTCTGGGGGGAACCGGATTGGGAATGCATATTGTTTACAACAATGTTGTTGAGATTTTAAAGGGATCCATAGTTTGTGAAAGTCGAGATGATAGGGGTATATCTTTTAAAATAATTTTTCCTTGTAAATCGGGATACTAAAGGTAATTATTGAAACTCTCTATTTTATTGAAGTAGATTGTTAAGGTAAATAATTATGACCTCTCCTCATGTTGCGGAACTTACATCTGTTGAGGAAGGAACAGAATCATTTATTGATTCATACCATAAAATATTAAATGGATTTAAACCTAATTGCCTATAGAAATAGAGGTTACTAATTTTTAATTTTTTAACTACAGGAGGAGTTTTGAGTAGGAAAATTGTGTTTATTACAGGAGCAAGTTCAGGAATAGGAAAATCTTGTGCTAGGAAGTATGCGGAAAACGGATATAATTTAATAGTTTCTGCTAGAAGATTGGAAAGATTAAATAAGCTTAAAGAGGATCTTGAAAAAGAGTACAAAATCTCTGTTCTCCCAATTCAAATGGATGTAACGGATAAAGATCAAGTTGTTTACATTGTATCAAATCTTCCTGAGGAGTGGAGATCTATTGATATTTTAGTTAACAATGCCGGAGGAGCACTTGGTCTTGAGAAAGTTCAAGAGGGAAGTTTTGAAGATTGGGATCAGATGATTGATGCCAATGTTAAAGGGTTACTGTATTTAACAAGATTGATTGTTCCAAACATGGTTAAACAAAATCGTGGACATGTAATAAATATAGGATCTATTGCCGGAAGATATGCTTATGGTAATGGTGCTGTTTATTGTGCTACTAAAGCTGCTGTAAAAATGATTAGCGATGGTTTAAGAATTGATACTGTTAATACTAAGGTTAGAGTTACAAATATTGAGCCCGGTTTAGTAGAAACTGATTTTAGCAAGGTTCGTTTCCACGGAGATGAGGAGAAAGCTAAAAATGTATACAAGGGTATTGAAGCCTTAACACCGGAAGATATTGCTGATCTTGTTTTCTACGCTTCAAGCGTTCCGGAAAGAGTACAGATATGTGAAGTATTGATTACTCCAAACAATCAAGCAAATGCTACAACGGTTTATAAGGAGTTGTAAAGAGTTTAGCAGTAGAGACGCAAAAATTTGCGTCTCTCAGACTTTTGATAAACTTCCCATTACTTCATCATCAAATTTTTATGTTCAAATCACCTAGTATTTCCAGGATCAAATCACATAAAAATTGGATTCTTTGTACTACTAGTTTCTCGAAAGTCTAACTTTTTAAGGCAATCTCATTAATTGTGTCTCTTATACTTTTTATAAGTTAAACTCTCTCTATACCTTAAAATTACAATCCCTAAATGGAGATGAAATATAGTGAGTTATGAACCTCCTTTTAAAATAACAACAAAAATTGTAGAAATTATTTCTCAAATATCAGAAAAAATAGGAGTTATTTCAGTATCTAACTCTGTTGATAACTTTTCCCCCAGATTGAGAAGAAGTAATACAATTAGAACAGTTCAAGCCTCCTGTGCTATTGAAGGGAATGAATTAACTATTGAACAGGTTACAGCTCTTTTTGAGGGAAAAACTGTAATTGGTTCTCCTAGAGAGATCCAAGAGATAAAAAATGCTCTCGATCTTTATGAAACTATGGAGAGTTTTAATCCAACTTCTAAAGAAAGTCTTTTAGATGCTCATAAAGTTTTAATGCTTGGTCTTATAGATAATGCTGGGCAATTTCGCAAGAGTGGAATTGGAATAAAAAAAGGGGATAAAGTTGTTCATATTGCACCTCCATCAGAAAACATTTACCCACTCATAAGTGAACTGTTTAATTGGATTAAAACTACGGATATTCATCCATTAATAGCCTCCTCTGTTTTTCATTATGAATTTGAATTTATTCACCCTTTTAGCGATGGAAATGGTAGATTAGGGAGGTTTTGGCAAACTATTCTACTAAAAGAGTGGAACCCTATTTTTGCCTATGTTCCTATTGAAACAGTGGTTAGAGATAACCAAGAAAGATATTACAAGGCTCTAAATAAAAGTAATCAATGTGGAAATTCAACTCCATTTATTGAATTTATCCTTGAAACGATTAAAATAGCTATTGAAAAAATCCAAATCGACCAAGTAAGCGATCAAGTAAGCGATCAAGTAAGCGATCTACTTAAGGTAATTGGAAACAGGGAGCTTTCAGCATCTGAATGTATGGAAAAACTAGGTATAAAGCATAAACCTACATTTAGAAAGAATAGATTAAATATAGCTATAAACAAAGGTTTAGTTGAAATGACCAATCCAAACTCTCCGAGAACACCTTTGCAAAAGTATCGTCTTACTCCTAAAGGTAAAAAGTTTATTACTGGGTAAGGTCTGCTAAAAAGTTGTAAGGGAGGACGGAAGACGGAAGATGGAAGATCTGCTATAGTGACTAAAAGGTTCTTTATTTCTATCTAGGATCTATTGAAAAAAGAATAAATATTATTTAGTAAGTTAACGACTATTTAATAGCTATAAAGTGTAAGGGTTTTATTTTAATTATGAATTATGAATTATGAATTATGAATTGTGAATTGTGAATTGTGAATTGTGAATTGT
>PDON01000096.1 GCA_002742935.1 Candidatus Cloacimonadota bacterium
AATACTTTAGATACCCGGATGTTAAGTAAAGTGTGAGAATTTTATGAATATTACAGATGCTTTAGTTGGAATCGTTTTAAGTTTAAAAAACACTAAATTTGACAGTGATGTTATTTTTCAATCTAAGAGATGTTTGCTTGACTATATTGGTGTTACATATGCTGGAGCTAATATCTTAAAAAACAGCAATAAAAAAATAGACTATGTTTTTGATTGTAAAGATAAAACAACCTCTTTGCTTGGGTATGGCAAGAAATCAAGCCTTATTAATTCTCTTTTCATCAATGGTTTTAGTTCTCATGTTGCAGAGTTAGATGATGGAATGAACTCTGGAATTATTCATCCTGGCTCTCCTGTTATATCCTCCTTATTACCTTTTGCCGAAGAGAATAGTATTGTTGGTTTGAAGCTTTTAAATTCAATAGTTATTGGGTATGAGGTTACATCCTTATTAGCAAATATTATTCAACCTTCTCATAAGTTAAAAGGTTATCATGCTACTGGAACTTGCGGGATGATTGGTGGAGCAATTGCGATAGCAACAATGTTGGACTATTCTGAAGAAGAGATAAAAAAAACAATATCTAATGCAGTAATTTCTGCGTCAGGGATGTTGAAAGTCCTAGAAGACAACTCGGAGTTAAAACCATATAATGTTGCTAAGGCGGCTCTTAATGCAGGTGTTGCTGCAATTATGGCAAAATCAGGATTAAATGTTCCAAATGATGTATTCTCTGGAGAGAGTGGGTTTTTAAATATATTCAGCAATAAAACAAATCTTGATTTGTTGACTAATTACAATACAAATGATTTATACATAAATAAAATTTATGTTAAGCCTTATTCAGCATGTAGATATTGTCATCCGTCGATAGATGCAAGTTTGATGATTCGTAATGATAAAAAATATAGCTTATCATTAGTTTCCGAAATTGTTGTTCATACATATGAACTAGCAGTAAAAAATCATGATCATACTTTTATAGAAAATGTTTCTTCTGCTAAGATGAGTATCCCTTTTAGTATTGCTGTTTCTCTATTTACGGGAAATGCAGGTATATTGGAGTATTCTGATGAGTATATAAGTAATGAAGAGATTAAATCTTTAATGAAAAAAATAAAAGTTTTCTCTAGTGATGAATATACAAGATCTTTTCCACAAAAGAGCACCACAAGTGTAGAGGTTGTTTTTTTAGATGGTACGAGACTGCTTAGAACTATTGATTTTCCTAGAGGTGAGCCTGAAAACCCTCTTACCAAAGAAGAACTTGAATATAAGTTTAGTTCGTTAATGAGGTTCTCGGATATTAGTGAAGATAGGATAAGTGAGCTTATAAATTGTATTTGGGATATTGAAAAAAATGCTAAACTATTATATGGTATATTAAATTAAGAGGTTTGCATGTTAGATCAAGAAAGCTTTTTCAATAAATTGACTGAAAATGGAATATTTTTTTTTACAGGAGTCCCTGATTCTTTATTGAATGATTTTTGTAAATATCTGATTAAAAATATTGATAAAGAAAATCATGTCCTTGCGGCAAATGAAGGTAATGCCGTTGGTATTGCAGCAGGATACTATCTTTCAACTAAGAAGGTTCCTCTTGTATATATGCAAAATTCAGGGCTTGGTAATACTCTCAACCCCTTACTATCGTTAGCTGATAAATGTGTTTATTCTATTCCAATGGTGTTATTGATAGGATGGAGGGGAGATCCTGATATAGTTGATCATCCACAGCATGAGTTACAAGGGATAGTTACCCCTAAACTATTAGATATATCCAATATCCCTTATAAGACACTCGATGATGATAAGTGTGATTATAATTCTGTAATAAAGTGGGCATATGAAACAGCTGTTTCCAATAGTATGCCAGCAGCAATTTTAGTAAAGAAGAATGTTTTATCTAAAAATAAAGGGGTTGAAGTTTACGAAGGAAATGAGACCTATAGTCTGTCTCGTTCCGAGGCAATAGAGATTGTTTTAAATTCATTCCCTAAAGATACAATTTTTGTCGCTAGCACTGGTAGGATTACTAGAGAGCTGTATTGGTTGCGTGAAAGTAGAAAGGAAACACATAAGAATGATTTTTTAAATGTTGGGGCAATGGGTCATACATCATCTATTGCACTTGGTCTTGCTATTAAAAACCCCAATAGAAAGGTTGTTTGTTTAGATGGGGATGCTGCTACACTTATGCATATGGGGTGTTTACCTATAAATGGTTGCCAAGATCTCAATAATTTTGTGCATATAGTACTCAATAATGGATCTCATGAGTCTGTAGGAGGTCAAGATTCAGTTGGTTTTGATATTAGTATTAATAATATAGCAAAAGAATCGGGCTATAATATTTCTCCTAAGTATGTTACAACTAAAGAAGAGATTGAAGATGCTATTGTTAAAAATAGAGATAGATATCCATTGTTTATGGAAGTGAGAGTGAAAAAAGGTATTTCTGGGTCATTACCTCCTTTGGATTTTGACTTAAAGGTAGCTGTTTCTGAATTTCTAGAGAACAACTTAATGAGAAAATAAATTTAGAAAAAGAGTAAAAATGGAATTACTAAAACTTATTGGCAGAATAAATCCACTACTTAATGAAGATATCGAGGATCATAAAAAAGAGTTAGATTCTATTGTCAGCACAAGTCGTTTTTTGGTCATTGGTGGAGCCGGATCAATTGGTCAAGCTGTAGTAAAAGAGATCTTTAAGCGAAACCCTTTAAAACTGCATGTTGTTGATATTAGCGAAAACAATTTGGTAGAATTAGTTAGGGATCTAAGAAGTAGCTTTGGATATATTGATGGTGATTTTAAAACTTTTGCTATTGATTGCGGATCCCTAGAGTTTGAGGTAATGTTCAATCAAGAAGATGGTTTTGACTATGTCTTAAATCTCTCAGCATTAAAACATGTTCGTTCAGAAAAAGATCCATTTACCCTTATGAGGATGATTGAAACAAATATTATAAACACTATAAAAACATTGGATTTAGCTATAAGTAAAGGTGTAAAAAAATATTTCTGTGTTTCAACTGATAAGGCAGCAAATCCTGTTAATATGATGGGAGCATCAAAGCGGATTATGGAGATGTTTTTAATTGAGAAGGGAAAAGAGATTCCTATCTCTACAGCAAGGTTTGCAAACGTTGCATTTTCAGATGGAAGCCTTCTGCATGGTTTCAATCAAAGAATAAGCAAAAGGCAACCAATAGCAGCTCCAAACGATGTTAAGCGTTATTTTGTTACACCGGAAGAAGCTGGACAACTTTGTTTGATTTCAACCCTTTTAGGGGAAAATAGAGATATTGTTTTTCCAAAGTTGAGTGAGGAGTTAAACTTGATAACTTTCTCTTCAATTGCTGAAAATTATTTAAAAGCTAGAAAATATCAGCCCTACTATTGCAACTCTGAAGAGGAAGCTCGAAATAGAGCTGAAGATTTGATAAAAGAGAATAAGTGGCCTTGCTATTTTTCTCCTAGCAATACTACCGGGGAAAAACCTTATGAAGAGTTTTTTACAGAAGAGGAGAGTGTTGATTTTGAAACGTTTAAAACACTTGGGATTGTAAAAAACAGCAATATTTCTAATAGAGAGAAGTGTA
>PDON01000068.1 GCA_002742935.1 Candidatus Cloacimonadota bacterium
ACATAGTATTTTTTGGAGAAATATCAGATCGTTTTATTATTGAGCAATAATTTTTGAAAAATTATAGGAATTTTAAAGTCTCATGAAATATGCGGGTTAATATAAGTATTAATACTCTATAGGATATTATACCCCAAGATTCTCGGGATGTAATATCAATAATCATAACAAATATTTTCTAGAATATAACGGGAAGGACAGGCATAAAACCCACGATAAATCCACGATCAGCCTACCATTGATGATTTGCTATTCCATACCATCTGTAGGGTCATGTCTTGTCCTCGAGCTGTTTTACTAAAAACAATCATAGTTAGTATGTATAAAAAATAGTTTGCTCACTATTAAACAAACATATAAAAGATTCCAAGAAAAACAAGTGTTAAACTATATACTAATACTCCAATATTTATTTTTCTAAAAATTCTTTTGTCATTCATAACTCTTTTCACATATTTTTTAAATTCCGCATACTTAAATATCTGAACAAAAACTTTTATTAAAATAAGTGTAAGTAAAGAAGCTATTATCCAAGAAAAATGTACATTACTTTTAAAAACCATATACCAGGTATAAACAACTATTAAAACTGCAAAAATAGAAACATAATGTAACCAAATTGGTTTTTGATCAGAATATGCTTTATTCTCCTCCCACTCATTCCATTTTTTACCTAAACTAAAAATAATAATTCGTGTTAAAATACCTATTAATGCCCACACAAAACATATAATTACAAAGTAATTAATTTTCATTACACATTTCCTATCTTTTTTAATGTCGTATAACTAGGAAATAACATAAAATATTCATCTCTATTTTCAGATTTGATCCCTTTTTAGATTAAACTGTTCTTTGTAAATAACCTGATGAGCCTTTCTATGTTGTGCTCCAAAATAGAGTGCTTTTGCCAACTCTTTTGCATGAATGGATTTGTAATTTTTCATTTTTCCGACAAAAAACAGTTGTAATATTTTTGTAAATAGTAGACCCATCTTTTCAAATAAACGATTATCTTTTCGATTGCCGTAAATCAATGAAGGACGATAAATCAAAATATTTGGAATGTTGAGTTTTAAAATAGTTTCTTCCATCTCTCCTTTGGTACGGCTGTAAAAAATGGAGCTTTTAACATTTGAACCAATTGCCGAAATTACGCTAAAGGTTGGTATATTATTCTGCTCAGATAATTTTGCCGAACTTACAGGAATACCATAATCAATATTGTGATATAATTTTTTATCAGGTGTTTTAGCTTTGGTTGTTCCAATGCAACAAAAAACCTCATCAGCTTTGAATCTATTGTATTGCTCCTCCAGTTTTAATAGATCGCAAACAATCTCTTCCAATTTTTCGTGGGTTTTTCCTGTGGATCTACGAGTAAAAACTTTTACCCTTTTATATTCTTTGCTTTGGAGGAGTATTTCCAATAAGTAAGCTCCTGTTAACCCTGTTGCTCCTAGTACTATTGCTGTTTTTTCATTTCTTTTAATTGTTTTCCTCCTCCCACCATTGGGATATTGGTAAACTGTCAATACTAAAAACCTCTCCAATTCTCGGTGTTGCAAGTTTGATTTTTAGATACTCCTCAATAGTTTCATTATGTTTTTGTATTGCCTTTTTTATCCGTTCCACAGGTTCATTCCATCTATGTGTGGATAAATCAAACTTTCCCCAATGTATGGGTAAAACCACTTTTGTTTTAATATCAATACTCGCTTGTGCCGATTGCTCGGGAAACATATGTATCTCCTCCCAGCTTTTATTGTATGCTCCGTTTTCCATAAAGGCAATATCAAAACCATTAAACTTTTCCCCTATTTTTTTAAACTCAGGAGAATAGCCTCCATCGCCGCTAAAATATATTTTTATATCAGGAGAAATAACTGACCACGAACCCCATAAGGTTTTCCTATGATTAAAAATCCCTCTACCACTAAAATGACGACTCGGCGTAAACACAAAATTTATATTGTTAATCTCTCTATTTTCGTACCAATCGTATTCACTAATTTTATTATTGGAAACACCCCAACGTAATAGATGTGCTTTAACCCCTAAAGGCACACAAAAATGACCCACCTTAGAGTCTATTTCTTGGATAGCTTTATAATCTAAATGGTCATAATGATCGTGGGAGATCAGTACAACATCTATAAATGGTAAATCCTCAATTTTTGGTTTATCACTCATATCAAAAGGTTGAATAAAAAAGGGAACAGGTGCTGCATTATTAAAAACAGGATCGGTAATTATAGTTGTATTATTTGTTTTGAACAATACGGTAGAGTGTCCCAGCCAAATGAATTGACCATTTTTCAACTCATCTGATTTTAATGGTATCGTTTTGATTTTTTCAGGGTTTTTACCCTTTGGAGGAAAGATAAAGTTTTTGAATAAAGCCCACCTATTTATCTCTCTCTTGCCCTCTGATTTTCCAATAGAGGTTGCATCTGTTTCTACTAAATTGGCAAAGTGTTCGCCATCAAAATGTGATGATTTTTCAATACGGGTCTTACTTTCCTCATTTGGAACTCCACCAAAAGTAGGGTGTAGATTGATATATGAAACCACGACTATAAAAAAGATTATAAAAAGGGTTATAAATAGTAATAGGATCCTTTTTATGATATTGAATAATTGCTTCATTCTCTTTTCTTCATTCGTTTATACGCTACCGATAAAAATGGTATTTTAATCATCTAAATAATGACTATCTCTTTTTGCATCTAAACCAAAAACTCCACCATCAGAAATTTTATTGTCTACTTTGTACCTCTTAATCTTATCTAATAACTGTGGTATATTTGTTGTGTTTCCAACAGGTGGTGGGCTTAAATTTACTTGACCCATTGCATTTGAAACATTGGCAAAATGGCTATGTGGATCAATAAATCCGGGCAACATAACCTTGCCCTTCAAATCTATTTTACAATCAACTTTAAATATCTCTTCAGCCTCTTTTAAACTTCCTACAAAAACGATTTTTCCTTCATTTTCAACAAGAGCTTCAACATACTGAGGTCTTTCAGTTTCCATAGTGATAATATCACCATTGAAATACAATGTTTTTGCATCTTTTTTTGATGTACAGCTTATAAGCAATATAATTAATAGGTTTAAAATTACTCCTCTTTTCATATCTATCCTCATTTTATTTTTGTTTAAGGTATGAGTATATATACCTTAAATATCTATATTAGTCAAGTAGATAAGTTTAAGATCAGCTCTTTACACTGAGCGAACCTACTGAACTGATGAGTTTACTGCTGAAAAGAGCGACAAAAAATCCGCTAACACAACTAAATAGTGTAATAGGAAGAACAAGATTAAATCCTATAGAGGAGTTTATAAAGAAATAGTTCAATAAAAACAGTTGTGTAAAATTATGGGTTAAAGCACCTGTTATGCTAACAGTTGTTAGGGAAAACAGCTTTCTGAATAGTATAAAAAATATAAGCATAGCAATAAAGCTCATCACTCCACCCGAAAGGGAGAATATAAAGGGTAAGGAGAACAATCTGCCACTAAAGAAACCTCCGGCTAGGATGCGGATTAGGTTTACGAGAACACCTTCAAGGTATAGTCTTTTATATATTAACATCAAAATAATAGAGTTAGCCAGCCCTATTTTAAGAAAAGGTATGGGGAAAATAAAATATATCTCTAAAAGTTGTAATATTGATGCCGTTGCGGCAAAAATTGAGATAGGGTATATTCTCGATTTGAAACTATAGTTTATCATCCTGCTATCCCGTCTAAATCACTCTCTTTATCCACTTTAAACTTTACGACTATCTTTTGAGGAAGACATATAATAGTTGAGTTATCTCCTCTTTTTATCTCTCCAATCTTGGTACAGAGCTTATCTTTACAACCGGATTTTACAATCTTTACACCACCACTCTTTACCAATAGTGAAAAACTGTAGTACTCACTATTAAAGGTGTAGGTAGAGTCTATTGAACTGTCAAGATTATCTACAACAACCCCATTGTAGATAATCTCAACAATATTGGATTCAGACTTATTGCTTCTATAGTAAAAAAGGAGCAATAAAAAGATAAGAATCAAATAGAAAAGTATATCACCCTTTTTAAATATCATTTTTCAATGGTAACTATAACTCTTGATTCGAGATAAGGGTTGCTCTCTATATGAGCATCTTTATAACAAGGGTCATCAAGCTTATCATCTCCGGTCAAAATTAAAACAGTTCCGTTATCATTTATAACCTTTAAGAAATGGCTCATAAGTTCATTATGTTTACCCACTCCCCTTGTAAACAGAGTATCAAATTTACCCTCGTATTTTGAAGATATATCTTTTAAATTTTTACAGAGAGGAGTAACATTTTCAAGACCCATTTTCTCTCTTATATCATCTACAACTTTTATTTTTTTGGCTATTGAATCAATAAGAGTAAAGTGTGAATCCGGAAGCATAATAGCGGCTATAAGACCGGGGATCCCTCCACCGGTACCAATGTCTATTAGATCTGCTCCTCCGCAATACTCCAAGATTTGAACTAAAGAGAAGGTTTCAACAATACCCTCTCTCAACACATGATACTCACTCTTTCGAGAGATAAGGTTTATCTTTTTATTCCAATCCAAAAGTAGATTACAATACTCTACGAGCTTACTCTTTACATCCTCCTCAAACTCAATATCTAAAATCTTTTCAGCTTCTTCAATAAGTTGTAATGACACTATAATACTCCCCTAGTTTGGATTTACTATCTTACCACCCTTAATAACAGTTTTAACAGGGTTCATACCCATCATATACGGTATATCTCTCAAAGATCTGATATCGAGTAAGATTAGATCGGCATTCATACCTACTTCAACAGAACCAATGGAATCTTCGAGTCGTAATGCTCTGGCTCCACCTCTGGTAGCTCCCCATGCGAGTTCATCTGCACTTAAACCCATCTCTATAGAAGCAATACTCATCATAAGAGGCATAGAAACAGAGTAGCAAGATCCCGGATTAAAGTTTGTTGAGATTGCAATAGTTCCACCCGCTTCAATAATCTTTCTTGCAGGAGCGTAGTTTCTCACCCTTATAAAAAATGTTGCTCCCGGTAACATAGTAAATACCGTTCCTCCCTCAATCATAGATTTTATACCTTCATCGGAGATAAAATCAAGATGAGCAGAGCTTAAAGCTTTCATCTCTCCCGCTAAAACAGATCCATTGTTATTTGTAAGCTGATCTGAATGGATATGTATATCAAACCCCATCTCTTTTGCCTTGTTAAGATACTCTCTCGCCTCATCGAGGGAGTAGTAGTTCTCCTCAATAAAAATATCTACGGCAGAAGCAAGCCCCTCCTCCTTAATTTTAGGAAGCATAACCTCTACCATGAGCTTAATATAGCCGGCTCTATCATCCTTAAACTCTTCGGGTATATCGTGGGCTCCGAGAAAGGTAGATTTTATATCGAGATCCAACTCATTGTTCAATCTTTTGATAACTCTTAACATTTTAAGCTCATTTTCCGTATCGAGACCATATCCGGATTTAGCTTCTATTGTTGTAGTTCCATACTCGAGAAACTTTTTAACCCTCTTTTTACTCAATCTATAGAGCTTCTCTTCAGGGATCTCTCTCAATTTTTTAACGGAGTTTTTAATCCCTCCACCACTCTTGGCAATCTCTAAATATGTTTTCCCCTGATTCCTCATCTCAAATTCAGCTTCACGAGTGTTTGCAAAGATAGGATGGGTGTGGGAATCTACAAATCCCGGAAGGATTGACATACCTCTACCCTCTAAAACCTCATACTTTTCAAGTAAAAGAGCATTGATTTCAACATCCTCTTCCAAAATCTTTACAATCTTTCCATTCTCTATAAGAATAGAACAATTTTTATATATATTAAACTCCCCAAACTTTTCCCTTGGGGAATAAACTCTATTTATATCTCTTATCAATAGGTTTCCCATAGAACTCTCCATCTATTTAGTAATAATTTTATATATAATAGTTTTCTCTTTTCTTTAAACTAATCTATCCCATATCTTGATACTCAGGGTTAGATTCAAGCTCAACAAACTGCAAAGTATTCTTATCAAAAAATAGTTTACAAATTCCTGTAGGACCCGATCTCTGCTTACCTATAATAATTTCAGAGATACCCTTTTGTTCATTTCCCTCGCTATCCTTAATCTTATAAACTTCCGGCCTCATTATAAACATAACCAAGTCAGCATCCTGCTCAATAGCTCCTGAATCCCTTAAATCACTTGGAATAGGTCTTTTGTCAGGTCTCTTTTCAACCTCTCTGTTAAGCTGAGAAAGTACGAGTACAGGAACTTCAAGCTCTCTTGCAAGACCTTTTAAAGCACGAGATATTCTTGAAATACCCTCATGCCTTTCAACCCCCGATTCCGTCTCCATTAAACCTAAATAATCAACAATTACCATATCTATATTTTTATCTTTTTTTAGTCTTCTACACTTAGTACGAAGATCTAAAATATTTAATGAACTGGAATCATCAATATAGAGATTCATATCTGAAAGTCTCTTCATGGCAATAGGAATTCTACCCCAATCATTTGTTGAGAGCCTACCTTTTTTTAGGCTCTGCATAGGTATTCCGGTTTCCATAGAAAGCAATCTTAGAACAAGCTCGTTCTTACTCATCTCAAGACTAAAGTAACCAATGGAATGCTTAGCACCCAACTTACATGCATTCATTGTTAGATTTAAGGCAAATTGAGTTTTTCCCATACCGGGTCTTGCTGCTAAAACAATGAGAGCACTCTTTTGCCACCCTGAAGTATACTCATCAATCTCACTATAGCCTGTAGGAATGCCGGAAACACTACCTGTTCTTTTACTCCACTCCTCAATCTGTTTTACAGTGGAAATAACAGCATTATCAATCTTCTCCGGTGCAGTTTGGGATCTCTGTTCAGAAAGTAAAAAAAGATCACTGGAAGCTCTATCTAAAAGATCTTTAGCATCAATTGTTTCACTGTAAGCATCTTCAATAGTTGTTGTTGATATACCTATTATAGATCTAAGAGTGTGCTTACTCTCTACAATTTGGGCATAATATCTAATATTTGCAGATGTGGGTACAGCACCTAAAAGCTCCGCAATATAAGCAGCTCCTCCAATATCATTCAATTTGCCCATACTTTTCAAAGTAGCATTAAGAGTCAAAGGATCAACATTACTTCCGTCAGATTGTAGTTTTTGGACAGCTTCAAAAATAATTTTATGTTCATTAGCATAAAAACTATCTGATTTAAGATTGATATCTCTAAGTTTTTCGTTATAATCCTCATCAATAAGTATAGAGCATATAAGAGCTTTCTCTACCTCAATATCATTAGGCATCATTTTCATATTTTCAGACATTCACTACCTTCCCTACACCTTTTTAAATCAAATATTGTGTAATATATAGTAATGAGAATAGATATACAATTAATAAAGATTACAGAATTGGATATTAGATATTTATGATTGGATCAAAATATGATTTAGAGATTAAATTTTAAAGGATTTTATCATTTATTGCTGTAGAAGTAATTGAGGCTCACTGAAAGGGTATAAAGGTTAACCATTTATGACAAAGTTAATTTGAGGAAGGTATCTTAGTAGAGTAAGTAAATAATTAAAGCAAAATTTGATTCAACGAAGAGATAGAAAATCTATATTACCCTCCCTTAAAATAAAAAAAGCCTAGATAAACTAGGCTTGATAAGGAAACTAGACAACGAAACTATGCATCCATAGGAACTATAGAAACATACTTTCTTCCACCAGCCTTAACATTAAACTGAACTTTACCTTCAGCTAAAGCAAATAGTGTGTAATCATTACCAACACCAACATTTTCACCGGCATGAAATTTTGTCCCGTTTTGTCTTACTAAGATAGAACCAGCTTTTGCGTGTTGACCACCGTAAAGCTTAATACCAAGCATCTTAGGATTACTATCACGACCGTTTTTGGAACTACCAACACCTTTCTTGTGAGCCATCTTATCCTCTATTAATCATTTTACTTTAAAATCTCTTTAACCTTAACTACAGAGATATGTTGCCTATGACCTTTTTTTCTCTCATAGCCTTTTCTTCTTTTCTTTTTGAAAACAACAACTTTCTTATCTTTTTTGTTTTCAAGAACTTCAAACTTAATTTTAGCTCCTTCTACGAAAGGTGTACCAAAAGTAACATCTTCACCTTCACCAATTGCAAGAACTTCATTTATCTCAAACTCAGCACCATTATCAAATTGAAGTCTATTAACTTTGATAATATCATCTTTCCTTACTATGTGCTGATTCCCACCAAGCTTTAAAACAGCGTACATCAACCTGCTCCTTATCTTTTTCTTCTTTCAAGAAGAAGCAAATATAAACAAGTTTGTTTTTAAAGTCAAGACTATTTACGGTTTATTTTACTCAATAAAAAGTTGAAGTACAATACAAGATAGAGAACTTGCAGAAAAACCATAAACTTTTACCTTGTATTCATTCTATCAATATCAAGTTCATAAAGATCTTTTTGCTCATTGGTGATAATCAATCTCTCATTGGTATCAAAGGTGATCCCTTCGCACTGTTTACCACTAATTCTTAAAAATCTCTTTTTCCCCTTAAAGATATTTTCACCGTCTGTATCAAAAACCCAAACATTATTGTATGTTAAAACGGCAACTCTGGAACCGTCACTACTACAATCAGCAGCTGTTACATTACCTTCAATATTGAACTCTGCCAACTTTTTAGCCGGAATAAGATCCCTTTTGTCAGAAAGATCAATCCTATATAATACTGTATTTAAATCTGCTCTATGTTTAGTTAAAAGGTAAATATTCCCCTCTCTGTAATAGATAGCTTCACAATCAAAATTATTATTTATGGGAGGAAACTCTTTCTGTTCCGGATAGTAGAAATTTATCTGTCTTGAGATTCTGGTCGCAGTTACATTTTTAGGATTGGGCTCTTTTACCACATAAATAGCTAAATCTCTTCTGGTATTACCATTATTTCCACAAGCAGCTATATATATATTTCCCTCGTTATCAGTAGTAATATCTTCCCAATCAATATTTACAGCGTCACTTATCTCCAACCCCTTATACTTCTCTCTACTTTCCATCCACGAAGGTATACATAGAGTTCCTTTTCTATCTACGGCAAATATTCTGGCTTCATCCCCCGAATCGTTTAAAGTCCAGTATATATTCTCAAAATTTCTACTCTTTGATATACCTGAAGATTCATCAATCATACCACTATCAAAGGTTGAATAGGGCTCTAGAGTGATAAAATCATCTGAAAGCAGAACTCCAAAAATAATCAGTAACCCTATTATTACTCTTTTCATATCATTTCCCTCCAACTATTTACTACCGTTTTTGAGATTATATTTAAATACCATAAAAGCGGTTATTATTATCAGTAAGCCTCCAACTATACTTATAATATCGGGAATCTCTGAAAAGATTACAAACCCTAATATGGCAGAAAAAACTATATTTGTATAGTTGTATATAGAAATTTCTGAAGCCTTTGCATATCTGTAAGAGTGGGTAAGAGCAATCTGGGCTATTCCTGCAAATACACCTATACCTATAAGATATAGAGCCTCAATAAAGTTAGGTATAACAAAATCTACAAATAGAAATGGGGAAATACCTATAACAGAAACAAATGAGAAGTAGAACACAATGGTAGATGGATCCTCTTTTCCCCTTAGATGTCTCACCATTGTATAGGCTCCTCCGGCAAATATTGCAGATAGGAATCCGGCTAAAGCCGGAATAACAGAGAAATCAAATCTGGGTTTAATTATCATAATTGCACCTATAAATACAATAATAAGAGCAGGTATCTGTATTTTAGATAGCTTTTCCTTTAGAAATAGGGTTGCAAAAAGGGTAACAAAAAATGGGGATATCTTATTTAAGATAGAAGCATCTGCCAAGTACATATTACTAAGGGCATAAAAGAATAAAATTACTCCCGAGAGTCCTAAAAGGGATCTTGCTATGAGATATTTTTGGTTCTCTTTTTTACCAAAAATTGGTTTACCTTTTTTCAAAATAACAAATAGAGCTATAAATAAACTTACTAAGTTTCTTACAAAAACCTTCTCAAAAACAGGAATGTTTACAAGTATTTTTACAAAAACACCCATAAAAGCAAAACTTAAAGATGATATAAGCATAAATATTATAGCTTTTTTTATATTATCCGTTGGCATAAGCTCCCCATTTTTTGAGGAGAAGGTATTGTTTCAAAACAAATAATCCTAAATAAAATATCATATTAAAGTGGCTCCAACTAATAATTTCCAACTTCCTCACTTTTTTCATATATTTTCCCTTTCATTTTTATATATTTATAAGGTGTTCAAAAATCCTAGATTTTTGAGGTTGCCTTAAAAAGTCAGACTTTCGAGAAGCGAGTAGTACAAGGAACCCAATTTTTATGGGATAGGAGCCTAGAAATACTAGGTGACTTGAGCAGAAAAAATCGATGACGAAGTAATGCGAAGCTTATCGGAAGTCTGAAAAATCCTAGATTTTTTTGAAGACTATTTAAAGCTGTTAAAGATCTTGTACCAAAATTATAAATATTACTATAATTTGTAACTACAAGAGATTACTTTACATAAACTGTAGAAGAAGATCTTCTGTATAGAGAGTTTTAATAAGATACAATTAACTATAATTAAAGGCATAAAGAATGGCATCTAAAGATAAATTAACACCAATGATGAAACAATATTTGGATATAAAAGAGAAAAATCCGGGGCATATACTTTTCTATAGGTTGGGTGATTTCTTTGAGATGTTTTTTGATGATGCCGTAGTTGCAAGTAAAGTGCTAAACATAACCCTTACAACGAGGGGAAAACATCTTGAAAAGGATATACCTCTTGCAGGATTCCCCCATCACCATCTGGAAACATATCTTTCAAAGATGGTTAAAGCCGGATACAAGGTTGCTGTTTGTGAACAGCTTGAAGATCCCAAGCAGGCTAAAGGGGTTGTAAAAAGGGGGATTGTTGAGGTTGTGAGTGCCGGAACAGCTATGAGCGATAATCTCTTAGAGAAGGATTCTATAAACTACCTCTGCTCATTCTATGAGGATAAAGGCAGATACGCTCTCTCCTTTGTAGATGTTTCATCCGGAGAGTTTATAACATCTGAAACAGAATCATTTTATGAAGCTAAAGAGCTTCTTCTATACTTCTCCCCCAAAGAGGTTCTTTACAAAGAGGGAACCAAACTTTCCATTGTTAAAGATTATAAATGTGTAAAAACAACCGTTGAGGAGTGGAAGTTTGATTTAGAGTATACGAGTTCCGAACTTTTTGAATATTACAATATCAATTCTGTAAAATCTTTGGGTATTAAAGAGAAATCTCTTTCAATAATATCAAGTGGTATTATCCTATCCTATCTAAAAACCACTATAAAAAAAGATTTTACCCATCTCAATAACATAAAACTATTCATTCCGGATCAATATGTGGGTATTGATGAGAGTAGCAGGAGAAACCTAGAGCTCATTGAACCTCTTAAATATGATGGGGATAAAAAAGCTACACTGTTTGGAGTTCTCAATAGGACTGAAACCGGTATGGGTGCCAGAATCCTTAAAAAATGGATACTCTCACCACTTAAAGATCTCGAAGAGATAAATGACAGACTAGAGATAGTTGAGTATTTAAAAGATAATAGTAGTATCTCTGATAAACTTTCAAAAACCCTTTCGGGGGTCAGTGATATTGAAAGGGTCGTTGGGAGAATATCTACACTAAGAGTATTACCACCCGATCTTAAAAATCTATCGAGGTCATTGAGGAGTATTCCGGATATTATCGGTCTGATAGAGAACTCTCCTACTGCATCAAAAAAACTTTGTGAGAAATTTTTAGATTATTCTGAGATTGTATCACTTATAGATGACTCCATATCTGAGGTTTCCACAATAAACATTAATGATGGAGGTTTCATAAAGGATGGATTTAGCGATGAACTGGATACTCTTAGAGATATTGTGAACAATGGAAAAGATTGGATACTTAAAATTCAGACGAGATTAAGAGATCAACTCGATCTTCCAAATCTAAAGGTTGGATACAATAGGGTATTTGGTTACTACTATGAGGTTACAAAGAAGTACAGAGATAAGATTCCGGAGAGTTTTGTAAGGAAACAAAGCCTTGCAAATAGTGAAAGATTTATAAATGACGAACTAAAGGTTCTCGAAGAGAAGATATTAAATGCTGATGATAAGATTAAAGCTCTGGAAAAATCTATCTTTATTGAGATAAGAGAGAAACTTTTAGATTATATCAATATTATTAAAGCCAACTCAAATATTATTGCTCAGATTGATATCTTTAACTCCCTTGCTATTGTTGCGAGAAGAAACAACTATACGAGACCGGTTCTTACAAACGGTACAACCATAGAGATAAAAAACGGAAGACACCCTGTAGTTGAGAGTATTTTAGACTCAACCGATGAGTTTATCCCCAACAATCTTTTTATAGATGATGAGGAGCTTATTCATATAATAACAGGACCTAATATGTCAGGTAAATCCACCTATTTAAGACAGGTAGCCCTTATAACCCTACTTGCACAGATGGGATCATTTATACCGGCAGATTACGGTTCTATTGGAGTTGTCGATAAGATTTTTACAAGGGTTGGAGCTTCGGATAATCTTGCGGGAGGGGAGTCTACATTCTTGGTAGAGATGCTTGAGAGTGCCAATATTTTAAACAATGCAACACCAAAGTCATTGATTATTTTAGATGAGGTAGGAAGGGGAACATCAACCTTTGATGGACTTTCTATAGCCTGGTCTATTGTTGAGTATATCCATAATCAGAAATCTCTCTCTTCGAGAACATTGTTTGCCACCCATTATCATGAACTTACAGAAATGGAAAGGGTTTTGGATAATGTTATAAACTATACGGTGTCGGTTAGAGAGTATAAAGATGAGGTTATATTTTTAAGGAAGATTATTAAAGGATATGCTAGTAGTAGCTATGGGATCTATGTGGGAAAACTAGCCGGACTTCCGAGTAAACTTTTAGAGAGAGCGGATGAGATATTAAAAAATCTTGAGAAAAACAGTTTAACTCCGGATGAACAGCCGGTCATAGCTGAATCCTCAACAAAAGATTCAGTACAACTATCACTTTTTGAACCTGATAATGATATTATCAGAGATAGGCTAGGAAAACTGGATCTTAACAGTATGACACCTTTGGAAGCATTAAATGAGCTTAGTAATTTAATTAAACTGTCAAAAAGATAGTTTTAGAAGAGGTTAAAAGCTATCCTAATATATCTCCGTTCTCTACCTCTTTATCTGGTACAACAAGAGAAACACCACCTTTGGAGTATGTTCCCAAAACTAAAACCTCAGAAAAAAAGTTTGCAATTTGTAGTTTAGGGAAATTTACAACAGCCAAAACCTTTTTGTTCAGAAGCTCTTCAATTTTATACTTTTCAACAATTTGTGCAGAAGATTTTCTAACACCTATCTCTTTTCCAAAATCTATCTCCAGTTGATAAGAAGGATTTTTAGCCTTTTCAAAATTTTTAGCATTTATAATAGTTCCAACTCTTATATCTAACTTAAGAAAATCACTAAACTCTACACTCTCTTTTTCCATTTCAGCATCCTCTCCTGTTTTATTAGACTAAGTTTAATATAAAGGTTTGGATTATACTAAATAGAATCTACTTTCATTCTAGGATTTACTGAAAGTATTGCCGTAAAAATATAGGATTTGTTAAAAAACAGAAGAAGATCCTAATTAGAATCTTCCGGCAACATTCCATGGGAATACTCAATAAATTTTCTCTGAAGCTTTTCGCTTTTTTCCAAATCCCCTATATTCCCATAAGCAAAAGCCAATGGAACATAAACCAGTGTTGAATCAGGAAAATCTTTTAGAATACGCTCATAATCCACAATAGCATTGTTATACCTCTTAAGAATCATACAGCTATTTGCTCTTTTGAAAAGTAGATCTATGTTCTCACTATCTCTTTCCAATATGTAGTCATAATCAGAAACAGCATTTTCATATTGAGAGAGTTCATAATATGCTAAAGCCCGTTTTTTAAGATCTTCTAAAGTTATATCCTCAGATTCAACATAATCAAAATCATCAATAAAAAGCTTATACTCCCTTAAATCAAAGTAGTAAAGACCTCTCATTTTTCTGTATTCAGGAAGATCTGAAATCTCTATAGACCTGTTTATATCGCTTAAAAACTTATCTTTTTTACCAAGCTTCATATAAAGTTTAGCTCTATCAAATAGTATATCGGAATCCTCAGGAACAAATTTAAGTATCTTATTCATGTCCTCAAGAGCAAGCGTATCCTTTTCAGTGGTAATATAAAGCTTAGCTCTATTTTTGTATAAATCCACACACTTTTCATCAAGCTCTATAGCTTTTTTATAACACTCTTCCGCTTTTTCAAAATTTTTCAAAACAAAATATGAGTATCCTAAGTCGTTAAAAAGGGTGGAGTTTTTATAATCTAGAGATAAGGCCTTCTCAAAATACTTAATAGCTTTCTCAAAGTTTTCTTCCTTAAAGAACATATAGCCTAATGTATAAAAAGTCTTCGGTTTCTGAGAACCTATGGAAACTATTTTAAGAAGAGCATCTTTAGCTTCATCAAATCTATTTGCATCAAGATACAATTTAACTATTTTTTCAAGAGCGACCTTATTATTTCCATCCTGCTCCAAAACTAGCTTATAATCCTCAATACTACTCTCAAAATCCTTAATTTTCGTATTGATTTTAGCTCTAACAAGTAAGAAAGAGATATCTTTACCTTTTATTTTTATTGCAGAATCCAAATCCTCTTTAGACTTAACATACTCCTTGAGTTCATAATAAGCCCTACTTCTTGAAATAAAACTATTCAAGTCATCCTCTTTAAGATTTAGGACAATAGAATAATAATGTGCCGCTTCTTCATAACTCTTTTTAAAGAAATATATATCTGCCAAACTCTTATTATGCTCAACATTTTCAGGATCTTTATCCAGTAAAATCTTTATGGTATCAATTGAAGCATCTAAGTTTTTAAGTTTCATATAAATAGATAGCTTCATCTCTAAAAGCTTTTTACTACTATTAGTATAAGTATCAGATATTGTGGCTGCTAACTTCAAACACTTTTTAAACTTACCTTTATTAAACAAGAGTTTAAATTTTTCAAAGTAAAGAGTGTCTTTATCAGATGAGAACTCGGAAGCTTTTTCAAAATCTTTCTCAAACTCTTCCATATTACCCAAGTGAAAATTTGCAACTCCTTTTTCAGTATACAGCTTGAGCTTATCATCATTAACAAAAGATTCTGTTTTTAAACTTTCCGTCTTATTAAAATCAGATAACGATTTTTTATACTCACCCTTTTTACCAAAAAGAACTCCTCTTAAAAGATACAAGTAAGGATTATTAGAATCTTTCTCAATAAGGTTGGAGTAAACACTCAAACCCTCGTCAATCATATCCAGAGCAACAAAAATCTTACCCTTTAAAGTTAGAAGCTCTTCAGCATAAAAATCATCTCCAAGAAGAGTAATCTCTTCATAAGCAGAGTTAATATCTCCCTTGTCAAACAATACTTTAGCTTTCAAAAATCTTATATTATCCAAGCTTTTATCCAAATCTAAGATTTTTATAAAATCCTCTAAAGCATTATCATAATCTCCCATTAAGTAGTAACAATTACCTCTTCCCATGAGAGCTGAAATATTATCCTTCTCAGATTCTAAAACTGCACTAAAATCCTTAGTAGCTTCTTGATATAAAGTAGTTTCTAATTTACATAAAGCTCTTTTCTTGTAAGCCTCAACATTATTGGGGTTATTCTCTATATAAACATTGAGATCATAAATAGCTTTTTTATATTTTTTCTGTTCCACAAAAATATTTGCCCTAGAAAAATAAAGCTCATAATCTGTAGGATTTTTTTCAATATTTTTGGAAAAATAGAGAACCGAATTATCAAAATCAGAAAGTTTTTGATAAGATAATGCCATAAGCTTGGAAACATCATAAAAAGTCTCCTCACTTTCATTGATTTTAGAAAAATCTTCAACAGCTTCTCTATAATTTTCCAATTCGTAGTTCAACTTACCCCTAGCAACAATAAGTTCAACAGAGTTTTTATTTAACTCTAAAGCTTTAGTAAATGCGTAAAGAGCATTCTCCTTATCATCAAGAACCTTACAAGAGTCTCCCAAAATTTTATAAAGCTCCCAACTATTATACTCCTCAACTCTAGGTTTAAGAAAATCTACAACTCTATTAAAATTTTCAAGTCTAAAAAGAGAGTCCGATATTGCAGACACAACCTCAAAATTTTCGCTAGTTTTTCCCTCTAACTTAATAACTTCATCATATCTGTTTCGGCTATAAAGAAAAAGAAGTTTAAACTTTAAGAAATCAGGTTCTTCAGGATATTTATTCAATATTTTAATAATTGTATTATGTGATGTTTTAGGAAAACCAGTATTGAAATAAACTTCTAAGAGTTTAAGTTCAGTGCCTGTTTCACCTTCCCTTTTTTCAACAACCTTATAAAGCTCTTCGGAAGCCTTCTGAAAATCCTTCATTTCAAAGTGTATTTCACCCTTTAGCTTAATTAGCTCTAAATCTTCAGGATACTTATCCAAAGAGTATTCCAAAATACTTAAACACTCTTCATAATTTTTCATCTTATAAAACAAAGAACTTTTTATAAGATAGAAAGAAGCATCTACAGGGAAGTTAGAAACCCCTTCCAAAGAATTTACAATAGCAACTCCTCGCTCATAACTTTCTAATGAGTTCACTGCCTCTGTAAATATTTCTAAAAGACCAAAATCAAAATCTGAAAGAGGTATACGCTCTAAATCTTTGAGACAATTACCATAATCTTTAAGATAAAACTCAACAATTCCTCTGTACCTAAAGAGATCATCTTTGGTAAATCCTGAATCATAACTATCATTGAAAGCTTTTAAACTTTCTGAATATCTTCCTAACTCTAAAAAAGATCTACCTCTAAGAAAACAAAGATTACCAATATTTTCAAACCTTTCTAAGCTATTGGTTAATTCTACAACTTTTTCATAGTTTTTATCTTCAAAGTGAATCTTTAGGTACTTAAATAAAATATCCGAAGACTCTATGAAAGATTCCACTTCCGAAAGAATACTAAAACCTTCAGGATTTTCAGAATCAATGTAATAGCTTCCAATCATTACTTTCAGCTTATCATCAAATTTGTAAATGTCAAAGCTATTTATTAGTTCACTGAGCTTCTCATCATCGTTGTTAGAAAGGTAGATATTAAACAGAGAAGGGAAAAATTCAGGGCTTGAAGATATAAAAGAGTTTCTTTCAGCAATTCTCATAGCTAAAGAATCTCTATTAGCATCGACTACTATCTTAAAGATTTCTAACTGTTTTTCATTATCAATTTTCAAAATTTCATCTTCAAGAGTACTGAGTTTTTCTATTTGATTACTCTCAACATACAGGTCAAGTAATTTCCCAAAATGTTTCTCTTTACCCTCAATCTCAACAAGTTTATCAAGAAGTTCTTCAGCATTGGGAAAAGATTTTGAAACAAAATTAATATTATATAATTTTTCAAGATACTCGGGATTCGAAGAGTCCAGATCAATTAAAATAGAAAGATATCTTTTTAGATTTTCCGTATCATCTGTTTTTTCAAAAATATAAACCAAAGATCTTAAAGTTCTTTTATCATTTTTATCATGTTCAAGAGATTTTAAGTATTGCTCTTTTGCTGCATCATAATCTCCAATCTTTTCAAAAGATTTACCATAGAGAAAAAAATCATCCTTGTTGTTTTGCTCATTCTTTTCCAAATAATCTTTAAAACAAAGATTTGCTTCACTGAATTTTCCAACATCGTAAAGAAGTTTTCCCTTCAAGTATACTGCAATATTATCATCTTTAAACTTTTCCAGATGGAGAGACAACTGCTTTTCAGCTTTATCATAACTATTTATCTCTAATAATGTCTCAATATAAAGCATAGAAAACTTTTTTCTGTCAGGAAACAACGAAACCAACTTTTCTAAATCAGAAACAGCATCTTTATAAGCTTGGAATTTTATATTTATAAGAGCTCTCTTTTTTATAAACTCAGTTTCATTCTCATTATACTCTTCAGACAGTTGTTTTATAGCTTCAACATAATCCGCAACAGCCTTGCCATCCTGCTTAAGGTGCTTGTAAGCAACACCTCTATTTATGATTGTATCGGAATCTTTCTTTATATCTATTGCCTTAGTTAAAACATCAATGGCTTTCTCATATTGAGCCGTATCAAGGTAAGCTTTACCAAGTTCTCTAAGGGAAGAAAGATCTCTTTTTGATATTTTAATAAGCCCTTCATAAGATTCTATCTGTTTTTCTCTATCATTTAATTCTCCATATAAAACACCCAAAAGCCTCATAGATTCAACATCATCCTCTTTTAGCCAAAGAACTCTTTTATACATCTCTTCAGCCTTATCAAACCTTTTTAGCTTCCCAAAAATCGCACCAACCTTTTTTAAGACTTTGACATCCTCTTTGAAAATAGGTATTGAACTTTCTATATCCCTTATAGCCTCATTATTCTTACCCTTCTTTAGATATGAGAATCCTCTATTAAAATAGGCTAAGTAAAATTGAGGTTCGGAATCTATTGCTAAGGTATAATTATTAATCTTTTCATCCAAAGAGGAGGCAAGCTCTCCATTATTAAAAAAATCTAAAGCCTTTTTACTAACTATCTGTACATCACAAAAAGGGCAAACAGAATACTCCTCTGAATCTAAAATATTTCTACAATTTTCACACAAGTATTCACTTTTCTTTAAGTTAAAAATCCCTTTGCCTCTAACTTTTAAAGTGGTAACTTCATTTATCATCACAATACCTGTCAACTTTATATAAACCTATCCTCAAAATGATAATATAATAAAATAGTAATAAAAATAGAACAACAATTTTTGTTAATTATGAAATTACTAATAACCACCTCACATAAGTAATATCCTTTAAATATTATTTAAAATAATAAAGCAACAAAAAAGATAATGAAAAGTTATTAAATAAGCAGAATCTACTGAAGAAGTTTAAAAGTTCAAAACTTTAATTATGAAATGGATTTATCAAATCCATTTTACCGTAACTAAACGGATAATGTTTATACCTTATTTGAGAAGACCATAACTGAAGACCATAACTATAGAAAATAACATTTTTTATTCCCTTAATCAAATCACAATAAACAGCTTTTTCAGATAAAAATAAATTATGATTTTGAACCTTTCATATTAGCAGTAGTATCTATTATATTTGTATGGGATTTCAAGATTTATTTATGGAGAATCAATACTTATGAAGCATTACTTAATATTTATAATCTTACTTATCAACATACCTCTTTTCCCCAAAGGGGGATCTATTGTGGGAAATATTTTTGACAGAGAAGGGAATCCTCTTTCAGGAACAAATATAACCATATCAGGAACAACTCTGGGAGCCGAAAGTAACGAAAAAGGTTTCTACTATATAGAACCTGTAAAAAAGGGGCTCTATGAGGTAAAAGCACAATTTATAGGGTACAAATCTGAAAACAGAATTGTTGTAGTAGAAGAGAATAAAAGAGTTCGAGTTAATTTTTTTTTAGATAGCGATGAAATGATTCTTCCGGAAACTATTATTATAGGGAAAAAAGATACTCTCTATCCTTGGTTCAATAAGTTTGCTTTTAAGAAAGAGTCTTTAAACAAAAAGAAGGCAAGACCAATATTTCTTTTTAAAAGAAAAAAACCTATAACAGAAGAAGCAGAAAAAAATATAGGTTTTTTTGAGAATATTTACTACAACATATGGAAAATATTTAACTAGTAAAAGTTCTATCAATTAAATTGTTGATATTTTATCAAACAAATAATTTATATGATTAAAAAAGGTTGTAGCTTCTGTAAAGCGGTTAAATTTGAGGAAATTTTTATGGATATTGAAATATTAGAATTTAGTGAGGCAAGAGTTTTAGGAACAATAATGGAGAAATCCAAAACTACACCGGAAAACTACCCTCTAACAATAAACTCTATAGTGGTTGGTTCAAATCAGAAAAGTAATAGAGAGCCAGTTTCTCAACTAACCCAAGATAATGTTGTGGAAGCTTTAGATTCTCTAAAAAAGAAAAATCTTGTATGGGAGGTAACCATATCAGGAAGTTCAAGACAACCAAAATATGAAGAAAAGATTAGTAAATATTATCAATTAAATGAGAAACAGTTTGCAATACTTTCAATCCTTATTTTGAGAGGAGCACAGACCCTGGGTGAGTTAAAAACAAGATCAACAAGGTATTGTAGTTTTGAGGATCTCGAAGATGTTGAAAAAACAGTTCTTAGCTTAGAGAACCATCTTGAAATGGAGCTTGTTTCCAAACTACCCTTAAAACCGGGTAATAGAGAGTTTAGATACTCTCAAAACCTTTACGAAAAAAGAGGTGAAAAAGAGGAAACTATTGTTGAAAGAGTAGAGAATGAAGATCTTTACAATAGAATTGAAATATTAGAATCTGAACTAGAAAATTTAAAATCTCAATTTAATGAGTTTAGGAAACAGTTTGAATAGGGCAGTAAATAATATATTAAAAATTTTATCGGGAACCTTCATATCGAGAATCTCAGGTCTTGTCAGAGAAATAGTTATAAGTAGATTTTTTGGTACAAGTAAAGTTGCCGATGCTGTAATGCTTGCAATAACCTTTCCCTCCCTATTTAGGCAGATTCTCGGTGAGGATATGGTTGAAAGAGCTTTTATGCCTCCCTTCAAACTCAAGTATATGAAAAATAAAAATAGTGGATGGAGATTTATATCCTCCACATTTAACATTTTCTTCATTGTTCTCATAATAGCCACTTTATTCTTATACATTGCTCTGCCAATATTTTTTAAGTTAGGGGATTATTTCCCTTCAATATTTGGTTGGGCTTTTGGAAATAATAAAAATTTTGACTACCAACTAACCCTAAACTTAAGTCTAATAATGTTACCGTTTATGATCTTTATAGGTTTAGCGGCGTTTTTGGGAGGAGTTCTTAACTTTCTAGAGAAAAACTGGATTTTTGGATTTGCTCCGGTATTTTTAAATCTTGGAATAATACTCTCTATACTCCTCTTTAGTGAAAGCTTGGGAGGTTTCTCCTTAGCCATTGGTTTTCTAATTGGAGGAGTTTCACAATTTTTAGTACAACTTCCTTCTTTGCTGAATAAAAAATTTAAAAAAAATACAAAGTTTAGGTACTATAAGAGTCTTACACTTGAAAAAGAGGATAAGGTTAGTATAAAAAAGGAGAGTTTTATTATTGGTCTCAACTCTATCTTCAATAAAAGTTCAGAAGTTATTAATAAGATATTGGCATCAACTCTAATAACCGGCTCTCTCTCTTCATTAACCTATGCAACAAGATTTTTCCAGCTACCACATGCAATTCTTTCCCTCTCTATAGCCAGAGGAATTATACCTATTATATCTGAAATTGATTTTAAGAAAGAGAAAGATAAATTCAACAATGCATTTTCAAAGGGTTTACTTCTATACTTTGTTGTACTCACCCCCGCTCTCTTTCTAATGCTTATAAACTCCGAAGAGATAATATATATATTTTACAAGGGAAATCAATTTGACAATAAATCCGTAATCCTAACATCAAATGCTCTATTCTATTTCAGCTGGGGTATTTTACCTTTGGGAATATACAGTTATTTCATAAGGATAGCTTCCCTTATCAAACAAAACAAAAAAACACTTTTAATCTCAATTATAGGATCAATATCAAATATAATAATATCTTTGTCTCTAATAAAATTATTCAAATTTGGACATATAGGTATTGCTATATCTACATCTGCCTCTACATATATAAATGCTCTGTTACTATATCTTTCCCTAAAAAAAGAGGGGGTACAGTTCAAAAAAGATCTATACTCATTGATTGGAAGGTATGTTGTGGTTTCAGCAATAAATATTGCTATTGTTTTATCTATAACAGTTTTTTATATTAATTACACTTATGACAGTAAATTGGAAGCAATTTTCAGTATTTTGATAAACACGACCCTATTAATCTCATTCTATGCTATATACATAGCTTGGGATAATAGAATAAAAGATCTGTTTGTATCAGTTTTAAAAAGAGAGACGGTTAAGAAATCAAATGAAAATTAAATTTTATGGAGTGAGAGGTTCCATTCCAACACCTCTCCTGCCATCAGAATATAGAGAAAAAATTAGGTCTATTATAGAGTTTACTCTAGAAAAGGGTAAAGGATTAGATGCTGATACTGTCCTCTCGAATATACCAAGGGATCTCCAATCCATATTTGGAGGTAATACATCATGTATACATATAGAGTCAAACAATAGATCAATTATACTTGATGCCGGTTCAGGATTAAAAATATTGGGAAATGATCTTGATAAGAGAGGAGACAGTGAAATTCATATCATTCTTTCACACCTTCATCATGACCACATAAACGGAGTACCTTTTTTTAAGCCCCTCTATTCACCTCAAAAAAAAGTGAACTTTTACGGTGTTCACAAAAACATAGAAGAAGTACTAAATAAAAATCAAGAAAAAGATCTTTTCCCGGTACAATTCAATAAAACAGGATCAGAGAAAAAGTTTAAATACCTAAAGCCTTTAAAATCTGAAGATATAAACGGATTTAATATTACGCCAATAAGAATGATACACCCCAACGGATGTTATGGGTATAAAATTATTGATAAAAGAGGTAAAAAAGTAATCTATGCAACGGATTGCGAATATCCTAAAAATAGAAACTACTCCAAATGGATTGAATTTTATAAAGATGCAGACCTCCTAATTTTTGATGGACAATATACTCAAGAAGATTTTAAATATTTTTATAACTATGGACATTCAACCCCCTCTATTGGAGTAGAAATAGCTGTCAAAGCAAATGTAAAAAAACTCATAATCTTTCACCACGAACCTATGTACAATAGTAAAATAATTCTCTCACATCTCCAAAAAGCCATAGATTACAGAGAAAAACAGTTCCCTAATTCAAAGCTTAAGATAGAGTTAGCAAACGAAGAGTTAGAGATAGAAGTTTAGATAAGATCTGCTGAAAAAAATTAAAACAGAACCCTCCCATTTTATTTCAACAATCTCCATCTAATTAAACAGATTCCATATTTTTTGTAGACAAGAACTATTTCCAGTTGAAAAATTGATCTAAAATAGGAATAGAAGCTCTCTTTGCTTCCTCTAAACTTCCCTGAAAAATAGGCTTACCTTCAACTAAAAATATTATCCTGTCAGCAATCCTCTTTATAGATTCCAACTCATGAGTTACAATAACAAGTGTCATACCCAATTTCTCTTTCAAATCTAAAATAAGATGATCAAGTTGCTTAGCTGTTATGGGATCCAGACCTGCAGAGGGTTCATCAAAAAACAGAATTTTAGGCTCTAAAGCAATTGCTCTTGCCAATGCAACCCTCTTTTTCATACCTCCCGAAAGCTCCGAAGGTAGTAAGTGATAAGCATGATTTAGGTTAACAAGAGCTAGTTTTTGTCTAACCAAACTCTTTATAATATCTAGAGGAAGATTAGTATGTTGTAATAGAGGCATTGCAACATTTTCCCAAACCTCCATAGAGTTTATAAGAGCCCCCCCTTGAAAGAGCATACCAACCTGTTTAAGAATAGAGTCAAAACCTATTTCATCAATACCCACAATCTCTTTATCAAAAATTTTTATACTACCGCTATTAGGCTTGAGCAAACCTACAATCTGTTTTAAAAGAGTTGTTTTACCTCCACCACTTGAACCTAAAATAATAAAGATCTCCCTTTCTCTTATCTCAAGATCAACACCTTTTAGAATCATCCTATTCTCATAACCAAAAAATAGATTTTCTATTTTAATAACATTTTCAGCCAAATAAAATCCCCTCTTAAAACTTAAAATAGAAGATTAAACTTAAAAGAGCATCTGAAAGTATTACAGAAAAGATTGCCGCTACAACGGAAGCTGTAGTTGATCTTCCAACACCCTCAGCCCCACCTTTTACATTGAAACCGTAAAAAACACCTATTAAACCAATGAGAATTGCAAAGACAAAGCTTTTGAATAAACTTATCAACCATGTTCTAATAGTCATAACAGAAAGAGCTCTTTCAATAAAAATATCTCCATTTAGATCAAGATATAAAACAGCTACTATGAAACCACCGGCAATACCGATTAAATTAGCCGCAGTAGTAAGAAGAGGAAGAGATATTGTTATACCTATAATCCTTGGAGCAACAACATACTTTAGAGGATTAAGTGCCATAACGGAAAGAGCATCAAGCTCTTCGGTAATCTTCATAGTTGCAATCTCCGCAGAAATGGCAGAACCACTCCTTCCGGCAACAATAATAGCAGTTATCATAGGACCCATCTCACTAATCATAGAGATTACTATAAGATCAACCAGAAATATATTGGCACCAAATTGTTTCAACTGTGCGGCAGACTGTAAGGATAGAATTAAACCTATTAAAAAGGACAAAAGAGTTATTATAGGTATGGCTTTTCTACCAATAAGTTCCACCTGCTCAAATACAGCCCCATCTTTTCTCCCGTCTCTCGTGAAAAGGCCTCTAATAGAGTAATAAAGTGTATCCCCTGAAAGAACGGCAAAATTAAAAATTTCTACGAAAAAGTTATCAAAAGACTCGGCAAACTTTTCAAGCCAACTTTTTTTACTAACATTATCGGTTTGATAAGATGATACCTCTTGAAACTGTAAAAGCTCATTTTTTAGAGATTGAGAAACATCTATTTCAATATTTAAACTCTTAGCATATATTAACAGAGGAAAAATTGAGGAATCATAAGTACAATCTTTCTCCACAACTATCTTTGAGAATTGCCTTTTTTTAAGCAAAGAGAAATAGTTTGAAGCAGTATCAACCTTAAAGGTATCAAAAACCACAATATTATCCCCTGAGAGTTTATAACTCATATTAAACCTACACCTTTTTTACAGTTTAAGATTTAAAAATTAGTTGGTAAAATAGTATGAGAACTCTAAAAGGAGATTATGTTTCCACACTAAATAATCCTTTTTATCACTATATTGAAAATCAATATTGTATTCTAAACTTAGATATTGGAAAATATTGAAAGTAAAATTATTCTCCCAATTAAAATTATATTCATCAGCCTTTGTAAAGGATTTTATAAACCTAACCTCACTTTCGTAGTTAAGATTTGAAAACACTCTAAAATCGGACCCGGCACTAAAAACAAGACCATTTATGTAGTTATTATCAATCTCTTTATAGATTGTATAATTTCCTTCTACACCACTCTCCTCAAAAACATTGTTATTGTTTGTTTGCTCCATACCAATACCGGTTCTGAAGTATAGGTTTGCTCTTGGTTCATTTAAAAGATGGAAGTTAAAACCAATCTCCTCTCCGGTTGTTAAAGGAAAAATAACAGGCGAAACTTCTATATCTGATACGCCTTCAAAAGTTTCAACTTTTGAGCTGTATATTTTCTTTATATTTTTATCTTCACTAAAATAGTTAGTATTACTAAAAATTTCAGATCTTAAGCTAAGTTCACCATAGAAACCAAAGATATCGGTAAAGTAGAAGATTGCAGTATTTGTAAGATCAAATCTATCATTAATAACTCTTATATCATCCTCATTACTCTTACGAAGATCCGTTTCAAATATTTGATTCAGATTGATAAGCCAAGGCTTAACATCATACTTTAACCTGTTTTTTATTTTACCGTTAAAATTAGCTTCGGTTTGAGAATCCTTTTCACTGTCAATATTGTTACTGTTTAAAGAAAAAGCACCTTTTAAGGTCAATCTCTCCTGCCACTTAACATTTGACTTCTCCTTCTCAGATTCACCTAACAGTTCTCCAAAACCTCTAAATTCTCTCGTATCACTATCAACAACTATAGTAAATTGATACAGATCTCCCTTTTCTAACTCAATTGTAACAAAGTTGACTATTGTATTAAAAGGCTCTCCACTTTTTACAATCTTGTACTTTCCCGGCCTTAGGATCCATGTGTCTCTCTGTTTCTCAAAGTCTGTTTGATCTATTGAGTATTTAGACCCTATCTCTCTAGCACCATCAAACTCATAAATATCGTAAGAAATTCTAACCTCTTCCCTATTCTCATCAATAACTTTAACTAAAAGAGATGCCCAGTTTTGTTCCAATATAAAAGTCTCACCTGAACTAATAGAAAACTCCTCTGTTAGCATATCCATTTGACTTTCAGCCGTTCCAAAAACTATTCTATAATACCCCGGATCAAGAAATGTACTTTTTCCAAATTTACAATCTACCCTATATCTATCATAATTAAATTTCTGATTTCTTTTATATAGAAAAATCTTAGGAACTTCCCACTTTGGATTACTCATACAAGGAATAAACAACCTTCCCTTTCCTAAGTGATCATCTAAGCCCTCCTCTTTAATTTGATTAGCAGGAGTTCCGGATAGCCATTTACCTTCAAGAGTAAACAGTAACGATAACAATAGTAAAATAGAAATAAAATTTTTCATAACCTATTACCCCTTTCCCGATATTAAAAAATCTAAGGTTTTTACAATAAATTTATCCACCTCTTCTTTTAGAACATCCGATATAGACTTAACAAAATAAACAAAGTTCCTGTTAAAAAGATCCTCTCTTCTATTTATTCGGTATGAGAAAAGAACATTTTCCAATTTATCTTTTAAAATAATCTCAATATCAACATAAGCAAAATAGGAATCTTCCGAAGAGTAAAGTTCTATATTATTAATCTTACCACCAATGAAGAGATCAGGATCTCTTTTAAAAAATTCCTCAGAGCATTCCTGAAACACATCATAACCTTTAATTTGATCTGAAATAAGAGATCTAATAGCTTTATTAGGTTTTATAGCCCACTTGTTTTTTTTGTCATAATGCAACTTATGCATACTCTCTCTTATTATTATTGATTTCCTTTCAAGCAATCTTGAGGTCTCAAACTCATCCACTTGAACAGAATATTGTAAAGGAACTTTATTTTTGTATTTTATTAAAAATTGAGGATCTTTTGGTGTAACATAATTCAAAAGATAAAAATTTTCAGATGTCCTAACACCGCATGAAACTAAAAAAACAAAAAAAAGTATTACTACAAAAAATCTCATATTCTCTACTCCCTTCCTTTAAGTAAGATATCGGGATTATCTCTAATAAGTCTGGAAAATTCATTAAAATTTTCCAACATCTCTTTTAAAGATTCCATAGAATCTATAAAGTTTTTCCTACTCCTAGTGATAGTTTTATCAATATGAGTAACAGCTAAACTACTTTTTGAAATTACCTCCTCAATCTCCGGTAGTAATTTACTGTTTAACGCTCTAACACTATTACTAAGATTCTCAATAATAGCAACGGTAGAGGATGAGTTTATTGTGCTGTCCATACCAATAATTACTCTATTTATATTACCTATTGTAACCATAAGGCTGTCTGTAAGAGATCTACTACTCCTAACTATGGAGTTTATATCCCCTCTATTTTTGCTCAACAACATGTTTATCCCCGACGAAATAGAATCAATTCTACTTACAAGAGTTGAACTGCTCTCCAAAATATTTGATATAGATTCTCTGTTATCGGAAGATGTTAACTCAATAATATTATTTAAAAGGAGCTCAACCTTCTCTGTTATAACCTCAGCTTTACCGGTTATATCCGAAATAACACCTTTTTTTGACTTTATAAAACCCAAAGGCTCGAGATCCTCATCATCATTCTCCCCTCCGGAAAGTTCAATAATCTTTAAACCTGTAATACCCAAAAAATTTAACTCTGCCGTTGTACTCTTCTTAATAGGTGTTCCACTCTTTATACTAACCTCAACTATTATTTCAGATATATCATCTCTGTTTATAGAAATATCGGTAATTTTACCAATGTTAATACCATAATACCTAACATCTTGTCCAACACTTAAACCCGTAACACTCTGTTTTTTAAGTCTAATAAAATAGGTATCATTCTGCTCCAAAAGCTTTCTTCCAACCAAAAGAAAAGCTGTATAACCAAGCAATAAAAGAATTGACCCTATAAAGATGAAAACTCTAATTTTTTGAGCCCTGCTTACCATAATTTATCCTAAGTAAAAATTAGCAAATTACAAGTTAATAATATACGTAACTAAACAAATCGTTTACAAGATATTATAACCCTCTCTCACATTATAATATATAATCTCAATCCAAAGAATTCAAAAAGTAAAAAGGTTTAAAAAAAACGCTATTTTTTAAAATTTTTATCTTGGTTTTATGATAGAAGTAATAGATAGAATATGAATAATTACTGATATTTAATATGTTCACTATAATAGGTTATTGTATAATAAAAAACGGAGAAGAAGATGAAGTTTAAAGTTTTGGCGATTATTTCACTATTTTTTGTAATAGAACTTTTTGGAGTAGAAACTGTTACAATAAGTGACCTTGTAGATTCTGCTGAAAAATATCTTAACAAAGAGGTGAGTTTAGTTGCTGAAGTTGAGCATGTTTGCTCCCACGGTGGTAAAAAACTGTTTGCTACAGATGGTAAAAACAGATTTAAAATTACACCCTCAAAACAACTTGGAGCTTTTGAGGCTGAAATGAGTGGTAAAGAGTACAAATTTAACGGAATTGTAAAAGAGTTTAGAGTAGACAACGATTATTTAGACAATTGGGAAGCTGAACTTGATGTTGCAAACAAGGATAAAAAAGAATCTCACGAAGGGTGTAAGTACGAGAAGAAAGATGAATCCAAAGATGAGTGTAAAAAAGATAATAGTGAATACAGCCGTATAGAAAACCTTAGGAAACAGATAAAGGATAGTAAAAAAAACTATCTTTCATACTACTTTCTTGAGTGTAGTAAATTTGAGGTAAGAAAATAGTGAAAAAGCCCAATTGGAGAAAATGGAATTTAGCACTTCACAGAGATTTAGGCTTCTTCTTTTTTGGCATGACCATAATATATGCCCTTTCAGGAATGGCACTGAATCATAAGAAACACTACAATCCAAGTTTTAAAGTTATTAATGAAGAGATCCAATTATCTCTTAAAGATGGAGATATTGACGATAGTTATTGCAAGCAGATACTAAAATCTTTGGATATAGATGAGAAGTATAAAAGATTCTACTTTCAGAATGATTCAACCTTAAAAATAATATTCTTGGGAGGGAATCTAAAAATTGATATGAACTCTCACAAAGGGAACCTTTCAAGAACCGTAAAAAGAAAGGTTTTTAATGAAATTAGCTATCTCCACTATAATCCCATAAAAACCTGGACATGGTTTTCAGATTTATATGCACTTGGATTAATCATTCTTTCATTCACAGGAATTATTATAACAAAAGGTAAAAAAGGTCTTTGGGGAAGAGGTGGTATATATTTAGCTTTGGGAATTGCAATACCTATTGTTTATCTCTTTGTATATAAGTTTTAACAATTGGAATAATAGATATGATTGATAAAGCTTTAAAACTTTTGAAAAAACATTTTGGGTATGATTCTTTCAGACCTCCACAAGAGAGTATAATATCCTCTATTCTTGAAGGTAAAGATAGTGTAGTTATTATGCCTACAGGTGGAGGGAAATCTATCTGTTATCAGATACCTGCACTAATTTTAGAGGGGGTTACACTGGTAATCTCCCCCTTGATCTCGTTAATGAAAGATCAAGTTGATAATCTAAACCAGTTAGGTATAAGCTCAACATTTATAAACTCATCTCTAACTTATAATGAAATAAACAATAGAATAGAAAAAACTCTTAATAATGAGTATAAAATTATATATTTGGCTCCGGAGCGTTTGGATTCTGAAGATTTTACAGATCTTATAACTAAGATAGACATATCTATGGTAGCTATAGATGAGGCTCACTGTATATCTCAATGGGGACATGATTTTAGACCGAGCTATACAAAAATAAAAAATTTTACGGAGACTCTAAATCCTAAACCTATTATCTCAGCTTTTACGGCAACAGCAACCCCTAAAGTTAGAGAAGATATTGTTAAAAATTTAAATTTAGATACTCCTAAGATATCAATTTCGGGATTTGACAGACCAAACCTTTCATTTACAACAATTATTGGTGAAGATAAAAAGAGCTATATAATAAACTATATTGAGGAGAATATAGATAGTTCTGGAATCATTTATGTATCAACAAGAAAGGATGTAGAATCTCTCTATGAACTATGTAAAGAAAAGGGTTATAGCGTTGCAAAATATCATGCCGGTATGGGTAGTGAAGAAAGAAAGAGAAGTCAACAGATGTTCTCATTTGATAATTGTAAAGTAATGATAGCCACAAACGCTTTTGGAATGGGTATTGATAAATCAAATGTGAGATATGTAATCCATTATAATATGCCCAAAAATATGGAAAGCTACTATCAAGAAGCCGGAAGAGCAGGTAGAGATGGTGATGAGGGTGACTGTATTTTAATATTTTCACCTCAAGATCTATTTCTTCAAAACTATTTTATTGAAAACTCTGAAAGTGAAGATTTCAAGAAAGAGGATGATATAAAAAAACTGGAATCTATTACTGAATACTGCTATACAGATAGTTGTTTGCGTAAATATATTCTAAACTACTTTGGAGAGGAGTATCCCAAAGAGAGGTGCGAAAACTGTAGTAATTGTAATGTGAATAAGGATGATTTTGTAGATATCTCTATAGAAGCTCAAAAAATTATCTCCTGTATTGTAAGAGCCGGAGAAAGTTGGGGAATAACCATGATCTCCGATATTCTTAGAGGTTCTAAAAATAGAAAAGTTACAGAAAACGGATTTCAACACCTTTCAACCCACAATATTATGAGAGAGTATAAAGCCACTACAATAAAAGATATGATAAACACTCTCATAGCTAAAAAATATCTAATATTAGAGGGAAGTGACTATCCTGTATTAAAGTTACTACCTTCAGCAAGATCTATCTTAAAGGGAGAAAAGAAAATATTTTTTAAAAAAAGTATTATCAAAAAGAGAAAATCTAGAAGAGACAAAAGATTAGATCTTACTTATGATAATAAACTGTTTGAAACTCTTCGTAAGCTTCGTACAGAGATTGCAGAAAAGGAGAATCTTCCACCTTTTGTAATATTTTCAGATGCGGTTTTAAGAGAGATCTCTACCCACCTTCCTACAGATAAAGATGGGATGCTAAATGTTAAAGGAGTTGGAGAGAAAAAGCTAAAATCTTATGGAGAGATTTTTATTGGTGTTGTTAAAAAATATTTAGTGGAGAACAATATTGAGAAACCTAAAATAGAGAAAAAGGTGAAAATTTTCACTACTCCCAATAATAATAGACCTCCTAAAAAGAGAATTGAAACTAAGATTGAAAAAACTTACATAACCAGTTATAACCTTTATAAAGAGGGATACTCCATAGAAGATATTGCAAAAAAAAGAGCTTTAACAAAAGGATCTATTGAAGAACATTTAATTAGAGCATACAAAGAGGAAAGAAAAGAGTTAAACTGGAAAGATATCTTTTCAGAGAATGAGGAAAAAGTAATTTTAGAAGCTACTCTAAAAGTAGGTAGAGATTCTCTTAGGAAAATTAAAGATGAAGTTGGAGATAGTATAAGCTATTTCCAAATTAAATCAGTATTGGCTAAAAATTTTTAGTAATTTTTAGTAATAAAGAATAACTCCATAAATAGAAATATATTGAAACATTTCTACTCTTTGGTTAGAGATTTATATGAATATACAAAGATAACCTTTATAACAGGTGTATCAGTTTAACAAAGTATCATTTAAAACCTTGCATTTTGTGGTCGTTAACTATCCATTAAGTTATTGAATAAATAATATTTGTCCCCTTTTAAATAGGCTCAATACCCTTACCAACATTTGAACGCCTAAAATCATCCTAACCATATCCATGATTTCCACCCAAGAAGTTATTACCAAAGAAGGATACAGCTACCATAATAAAACCAATGATAGACATCCAAGCTGCTTTTCTCTCTTTCCACCCTTTTTTCAATCTTGCATGAAGATATGCAGAGTAGAAGATCCAAATTATAAGGGCACCAATCTCTTTTGGATCCCAGCCCCAAAATGTTCCCCAAGCGTATTGAGCCCATATTGAGCCAAAGAATAGAGCACCAATTGTATACAGAGGATACCCTATAGATACACTTTGATAGTTAATTTTATCTAAAAGAGAAGCTTTAGGAAGTAGTTTTGAGAATAGATTCTCTTCACTTACAGATATCTTAAAAAGATAGGCAGTACTTACAGCAGCCGATACTAAAAAAGCTCCGGAACCAACGGCAGCTAAAAGAACATGCCAAGTTAACCAATGGCTTTGAAGAGCCGGAACAAGCTCTGTATGTACTCCGGTATAAAAGTAGATACCTGTATAGCTCGTCATAAATATAAGAGGAACAACAAAAGTTCCAATTGAAGGCTCTTTATACTTATATATGAGAGCTAAAAATAGACCGGAAGAGATGCAAGTCATTACAAAAGCAAACTCACTCATATTTGCCAAAGGAATTCTTCCAAGTTCAAACCAACCGTAAAACCATCCCAAAAGATCGGGTATGAAACCAACTGCAAGAGATGATACTGCCAGAGTTGAAATGATTCTATTTTTTAAAATTGGCTTTAAAATAAAAAGAATACCGGAAAAAAGATAAGCGTACATAGCAATAAGATGTAAGTAAAGAGATACTCCCGGATTTAAAACATCTATCTCAATTATTCCCAAATTCATCTATTTTCCCCCAATTTTATTTTAAGATCTTCCAACATTTTATCATTATCAAACTTAGTATTAACAGCTAAAAATATTGAACCTTTACCATTTTTATCTTTAAACTTCGCTATAAAAATCTGTTTATAGTTTAAATAAAAGGCGAATACCAAACCAATAGAGGAAAGTAAAAATCCAATCCATATAAACAGAGATCCGGGATTGGTTGAAATTTCCAAACCTGTTTTATAGAAAGGCTGAAGTTCCAAAAGGGTAATAGAGTCCAAATCTTTAATCCCCTTTATTGCTTCAAAATCTTTTTCAGGATCTAAAAAGACCCTATACCTTCCAACTATTTCACCTTCTCTAACAATAGAGAGAGTAATCTCTTGATCCCTCATATAAGCTCTCTCATTTGGTCCATAGATTTGAAGGTAGTTACAATCAAAATCCTCCATAAGAAGAGAAAATTTAGTTCCTTCTATAGGTGTAAGTTCTCTATAATTCGCTATTAAATCTATACTCTTTCCGTTTATAACAATATTGAGCTTTGCTTTGTCAAAAATCTTTTCCCCAATAGAGTTAAAATCTGATTCCATAAGCTCCGTAGAGTTTGCTTGAAAAAATGTAAACCCTTTATGTTCCAGTGGAGAGTTAACCTCTATCTTTTCTCTTTTTATCTCTTTACCATCCTCAATAACTGAAAGGTCTGAAACATAATCGGCAACCATCTTCATACCATAACCGTTTCTATTATAACCTTCCCTGTCAAATAGAAATTTACCATCTGTGTAGCTTACATTGTACTCATTAACCGTAACTTTGAAATCTATACCATAATCCTCTTTTTGAGATTCTGTCAAAAGAGTATTTTCATATTCCCATGCAGTTGAGTTAAATCTAATACCATATAGAGAGATAAGAAGTCCGCCTAAAAATATAGAAACAAGCCCCAAATGAACTATGTAAGCACCTGAAAAGCTTAGAGAGTTTTTTACGAGATAGATAAGCTTTATCCCCTTCTCCTCCTTTTCAAATCTTCTAAAACCTCTACTAACAATATTTAGTTCATCATCATTTTTAAGTTCAAGAGCATGCTTGCTCCCTCTTATAAGATCCAAAGATCTAAACTGGGGTTTAAAAACTCTGTAGAATACAGATTTTGTATTGGATATAACACATAGAGAAAGGCTTAGCGTTAATACTGCTAATAGAAATCTATAGTTAAAACTTTTGAATTGATCAAAGAGTTGGAGAAAATTATTTGCTATATAGTATCTAAGATCCGACCAGCCATGAATATCTTTATAAAAAGTCTCCCTTATAAACTCCAATTGAAGCTTATCACTCTCCTCTTTTTTTGAAATATCCTTACCCTTAATATATTCGCTGTACTCTGCATTGATATTGTTTGATGAGTTTACAACTTCAACAAACATTTTTTGTGTATATGCAGGATAAAATTCATTGAAAGCAACCAAGCCAAAGGAGTAAACGCCAATAATAATCAAAATAATTATTGCAAACTTCATTGAGTATAAAAATTTAATCCCTTTATTCAAAACATCTCCTATTTAACAGATTCTCCATCCAAGATTATAACATTATAAACCATACCTTTAGCAAGCTCAAAATCTTTCTTAACCGTTCCTCTGATTGTTACAATAGATCCCAATTCAAAGGTTTCAGATGTTCTAACGGTCATATCATTACTACCCTCTTTACCGCTACCATCTTGAATGTGGAGCCAATTTGATCCCATAATATTGGGAGAAAACCTAACAACCCTGCCGGAAACCTTAATCTCTTTATCGTTTAGAGATGAAACTTGATTATAAACCTCCTCTATAGAGTAGCCCCCTTTGGGTTTATCAACCTTAATATCTTTAGAATTTACACTTTTTTCGGAGCTCATAGAAGAAGTTCCCACACCACCATGAGGAGAGGATTTTCCCATACTGAAATCTACCATATTTCTTGGAGATTTTGAGCTTCCATAAACAGATTTAGCTAAATAGACTCCATCGATATAACTTATAAGTGAAAATATAAGAGTATTGTTAATATCTACATTAGCTCCAAGATTCTCTTTTTCAACTCTAATTTGAATACTGCCACTACTATCGACACATCTAAAAAGAAGTGAAGTTTCAAGTGTATCAATGGATGAGACTCTTGTTTTCAAAACATCACAACCCCTACTCTCTTTAACAGAGGATAAGCTGTTTAGAACAGAACCCCTTGCCATTGCAATAAAAATGAGGATAATTAAAAATTTCATACAATCATATTTCCTAATATAGCCACTATAACAGAATATCATAGTAAGATAATTTAAAAAAATGATCAAGATTTATTATTTTTTTTAAATATTTATTTGCTGAAATCAAATAATAAGCTATTTTTAATAGTAATTCTTAACGGAGTATTTTATGAAATATCTAATCTTTTTTCTTGTTGTTGGAACAACAGTTTACTCACAAAACATTGCGACATGGAATACAAACTATGGAGAGTTTAAGGCGGAGCTCAGAGAGGACTTAGTTCCCATTACAGCAAATAATTTTGCCGATCTTGCACTGTCCGGATTTTATGACAACCTAATTTTCCATAGAGTAATTGATAATTTCATGATTCAAGATGGTTGACCTAATGGTGATGGGACAGGTGGTCCCGGATATACAATACCTGATGAGTTTCACCCTGATCTCCTTCATAATGAACCGGGAGTTCTTTCAATGGCAAACTCAGGTCCAAACAGTGGAGGTTCCCAGTATTTTATAACACTGGTACCAACAACTTGGTTAAACTATCACCATGCAGTATTTGGAAATATAGTTGAAGGGATGGAGATTGTAGATGCCATTGGTGATGTAGCAACAGATAGCAATGATAAACCCATTGATGATGTAATTATATACAGTGTTCAGATGAGTGGTATAAGAATAAAAGAGAATATATCTGATTTTGAACTTAACGATAGAGAGCTTATCGATCTTTCTACCCACTTTCAAGCTTATAGTGGTGAACCTATTGAGTATGAGGTAACCAACTCAAATCCTGATGCTGTTACTGCTGTACTAAACGGAACAGATCTTACTATTCAGCCCGGAGAGGTTAACGATGTTGCTACAATAGTTGTAAAAGCAGTTAGTGAAGAGTACTTTAGAGAGCTCTCTTTTATAGTATCAAACTTAGACAATAGACCTATAGCGGGATATGGAACCTCGTTCTCTTTAGATGGTGTTGATGATACCATGATCGGTGAGCCAAGTAGTGAAGTAAATATCTTCTCAGAGTTTTCAATCTCTGCATGGATAAAGCCTGAAAGTATGAATGGTGAAGTTAAACTTGTATCTAAAGGATTAACAGCTATCTCTGACTTTAAGCTTGATTTCCCTTACAGCAAAAAACCTAAACTGTCCATTAGAACCGAAAGTGGTGGATTAAGGTATATATCAGCAACAGAACCTCTAGAGCTCGGTAATTGGTATCACATAGGAGGAACTTATAACGGAAAGGATTTAAAGCTGTATATAAATGGAGAGATCTCTAATGAGATCTCATACAATAGCGAAGAGTTTTTATCCAATACCGAGAACTCATCCATTCAAGTTAGTAGAAAAACTATTTCAATGTATGATGGAGAGATAGAGAATCTATCCCTATGGAATAGAGAGCTTTCTCAAGAGGAGATAATATCCCTACAATCAAAGAGTGTGAGCAGTGTAGAGGATGGATTGGTTTGTTCATGGCTTTTTAATGAAAAATTTGGGGAGATTGCTAAAGATATTACAGGAAGGTGTGATCTATATCTAAACTACACATCCAATATTGATTGGAAGATATCTACTGCACCATATATATTTAAAACAGAAAAAGATACCCCCATAACCTCCAGACTGGCTTCAGGATATAACGATGGTTTAACCTTTGAGATTGTATCAACACCAAACTTAGGAACTATATCGGACTTTAACTCCTCTACGGGAGATTTTACCTATACACCAAATAGCGGAGTTTTGGGGGAGGATCAAATTAAGTACAAGGTTGCAAATAGCGAAGGTGTTGAATCGGATATTGGAGAAGCTGATATAAAGATAGTCGATCTATCCGGAATAGATGAGGAGAACTTTCCTGCCCAATCCCACCTAATAGATGCTTACCCGAATCCATTTAACCCTACAACAGAGCTAACTTTTATCTCAAACCATTTGGGAGAGGGTAAATTAAAGGTTTACAATAGTAGAGGCAGAGTAGTAAGAGAGAATCAATTTAGAGTAGAGAAGCTTGGAAAACAGAAGCTTCTATTAAATGGAGAGGGTCTAAACTCAGGGGTTTATTATATATGGATTGAGAATGGGAATATAAGTTATCAGGGTAGAGTAGTTTTAATTAAATAGATTGTGAGATGGAGATGAAAGTAAAAGATATCAACAGAGCTATTGAAGAGATAATGCCAAAGCAATTGAGAATGGATGGTGATCCCAACGGAATCTTAGTGGGAGATCCAAATAGTGAAGTTACAAATATTTTACTCTCTTTAAATGTTACTGAGGAGGTTGTAGATGAAGCTATAGAAAAAAGGTCTCAATTGATAGTTTCACATCATCCGCTATTCTTTTCTCCTATGAAAAAGATGGTTAAGGGTGATTACTACTCCGATATAATTATGAAGATGATTAAGCATAATATCTCATTTATAGCACACCATACAAATTTTGATATTGTAGATGATGGTGTTAGTTCAGCCTTTGCTAAAAAATTGAATCTGAAAAATCTTAAACCTCTCGTTCCTCTTTCACACCTTAAAAAAGGTAAGTTTATTGAAAATTATAAACTTGTTGTTTATCTGCCAAAAGGTTATGAATCAAAGATAAAAGATACTATAACCAAAGGTGGTGGAGGATCTATTGGAGAGTATGATTACTGCTTCTTCCAAAGCGAAGGGTTAGGATCTTTTAGAGGTGGTGAAAATAGCGACCCATTTATTGGAGATAAAGGTAAGATTAGCGAAGTAGATGAGATAAAGATTGAAACCATAGTTCCGGCGTGGAAAATTGAAAACTGTTTAAACAAAATTAAAGAAGTTCACCCCTATGAAGAGGTAGCTTACGACCTGATTCCAATGGAGATTGAAAGCAATAGATATGGTCTGGGTATTGTGGGTGATCTAAAAGAGTGTGAAGAGTTTAAAAATATAGCAAAAAAAATAAAAGATATTATAGGAGTTGAAAAGTTAAGAGCAGGTATAGTAGAAAATCAAAAACCTATTAAAAAAATAGCAATTATAGGTGGTTCCGGAGGGAAATATGTTTCATACGCTATTTCACAAAATATTGACCTTGTAATAAGCTCTGAAATTTCACATCATACATTCTTGGAAGCAAAAAATAAAATCAATATTATTGATATAACCCACCACAGTTCCGAAAAATTTGCAATTGAAAAATTATCTGATTACCTTAAACATAAATTTCAGAATATTAATGTATTAATATCTGAACTGGATATGGATCCCATATCCGAAATTTAAGATTTTCGGGAGAGAATATAATGGTGGAAATACTACAAAAATTACAAAAACTACAAACTATAGAAGATAATCTTAGAAGAGTAGAAAATTCAAAAGAGGGCTTACCAAAGCTTATCTCTGAAATGGAAAAGGAGTATGACCTTAAAAAAGAGGATCTCTCCAAAGAAGAAAATGAGCTGGAAGAGTTGAAAGAAAGTCTCAAAAAAAATAGAGATACCATAACAGAATCTCATGGCTACTTAGAAAAATACAAAGAGCAAAGAAATCAAGTTTCTAACAATAAAGAGTATGAAGCAATTAATACTGAAATGAACTATAGAGAAGATCTTATTGTTGATTGTGAGAAAGAGATTGAAACTCTTAAACAGAGTATAGAAGATAAAGAGGTAGTAGTTAAGGATAAGAAAGAGGTGCTAAGCGGTATCAAATCAAAACTTGATACAAATAGAGAACTCCTTGCCGAAAAAGTTATTGCAACAGAGGAAGAGGAGAATAAATTAAACTCTATTAAAACAGAGTTACTTGGTAATATACCTGAAAGATATTTAAAGATATTTAATAAAATATCAGGATTTAAAGATGGTATAGCTGTTGTTCACGGAGATAGAGGATATTGCGGAGGTTGTAGATCTATATTGCCTTCACAGAAAGTTTCTGAACTCAAAAGAAAATCTTCAATAGTTCAGTGTGATGCTTGTAGCAGAATTTTAACATGGGGATTTATAGATAGAGACCTATTAAATGAAGATTAGATTAGGAGTTGAAGAAAGGCTGGCTGGATAGTCGTGCAGTTTTAACTGTAAGGAAAGTCCGAACACCAAAGAGCAGGAAGCCTAAGAAATTTAGGGTGCAGTAATGTAACGGAAAGTGCAACAGAAAGTAAACAGCCACTTAGTGGTAATGGTGAAAAGGTGTGGTAAGAGCACACCGCACACTCTTGTAAAAGAGGGTGGCAAGGTAAACCCCTTCCGGTGCAAGACCAAGTAGGTTCTCTTATGTGGGTTGCTCGTCTGCAATTAAAGAGAATGGGTAGGTCGCTTGATCAATCTTTAGGATTGGAAAAGATAAATGACTATCACTGTTAATTTTTTAACAGTACAGAATTCGGCTTATAATCCGGCCTTTCCTCAAAATTTGGTTATAGAGGGATAAAATAGATGAAATATCTATTTGTAATAATATTATTGTATGTTTTTTCACTTGGTGCAAAAGTTCCCTTTTCTACACTTTATATTGAGTTTAAGGTAGCCCGTTTTGAAGGTCCTTTGGAACTATTAAAGACCTTTCCCAAAGGAATGAAAAAACTAAAAAGGTTTGACAGTATACAAAAAATATGGGTTGATGTAGAGAATGAAAGCTACTTAATGATTGAGGAAGGGGTTAACGATAATCCCATATTGGAGAAACAAGGCTCATTGAAACTTGACGATAGACACTACACCTTAGAGTATGAAGATATGATAGCCTTAGATGAAACAGAGTATAGAAAAATATATGATGATTATACCGCAAAAGTTCCTGATTTCAAATTCTACAACGGTAAACTAATAAAATTAACCAATCCTAAGGGTAATGATAATATTAAAAGAGTTGCTAACATGTATAAGTATCTCATTAGGGAACCTGAAATAGAAGAGGAAGATGAGAATGTTATAAATATAATAAAGGATAGTGATCTTCCGGAAGAAGAGAAAGAGTATGAGATAAATAAGATTCTAGATAAGATAAAGATGGCATCAACACAAGTAACCGAGTATATATGGATTGTTGATGGAGAAGAGATGGATATGGCTATCAAAAAGAAAGAGGTCAATTTAAAATCAAGAGTAATAACATATAAAAATGTTATGAAAATAGAACCTAATAAACAGTTTAGTAAATATCTTTTCTCGGATACTTTAAAAAAATTTGAAATTAAAGTAATGAAATAATAGTTGTGAATAGAAAATGGTACATATCTGAAAAACCGGATAATAAACTGGTAGAACAATTAAGTAAAGATACAAATATTTCGGAAATTGTATCTGAACTTTTAATTAAGAGGAAGATCTCAACAGGGGATGATATTGAAAAATTTTTAAATCCTGATAAGGAGATTTTTCACAACCCTTTTTTAATGAAAGATATGGATCTTGCCGTTGAAAGGGTTATTGAAGCTCTTGTAAACAGAGAATCCATTCTTATATGGGGAGATTATGATGTTGACGGAATAACATCTACAGCTGTTTTATACCTTTTTCTAAACAATTTAGGTGCTAATGTTTCATACATAATACCCGATAGAGAAATTGATGGCTATGGACTTTCTATAGATGGTATAAGAGAAGCAAAAAACAATGGTGTAAGTTTAATCATAACCGTTGATTGTGGAATTACCTCTGTTGAAGAAGCAAATTTTGCAAATGAGAACGGTATAGATATTATTATTAGCGATCATCATGAACCCGGACCGGAACTACCTAAAGTTCATGCTATTATAGATCCCAAAAGAAAAGATTGTAATTACCCTTTTAAACATCTTGCCGGCGTTGGTGTTGCCTTTAAACTCATGCAGGGAGTAATGAAAAGATCGGGTATGTCTGTTGAAGAAGCAAATGAACATCTTGATATTGTTACCATTGGTACTTCGGCAGATATTGTTCCTCTTGTTGGAGAGAATAGAAAGATTGTTGTAGCAGGACTTAAAAAAATTACAAGAACCAATAAAATAGGTTTGAGAGCTCTTTTAAAGAGATTGAACCTCGATAGAAAAGTTCTAACTGTTGATAATATTATTTTTGGAATGGCTCCGAGATTAAATGCAGCCGGAAGAATGGGTGATGCAAAGAGAGCGGTAAGACTTCTAACCTCAACAAGCCACACAGCAGCAACAGAACTTGTTAAAATATTGGAGATTGAGAACAACAGAAGAAAAGAGTTTGATACATACACCTTAAAACAGGCAATAAAACAGAATGAGGATAAATCTCAGTACAACCCTGATAAAGATAAAGCTGTTGTTGTTTCTCATGATGAGTGGCATGTGGGTGTTATTGGTATTGTGGCATCAAGACTACTTGAAAAGTATCACAGACCGAGTGTTGTTATATCTGTTGAGAACGGTATAGGAAAAGGTTCCTGTAGATCTATTAACTCCGTAAATATATACAATGTTTTAAAGCAGTGTAAGGATCTTTTAATTCAGTTTGGCGGTCATGAATATGCTGCGGGACTTCTTATTAAACAGGAGGATATCCCGGAGTTTAAAAGAAGGTTTAATGAATCTGTAAAAAATAGTATAGATGAGGATAGCTTAACTCCATTTATTAAGCTTGATATGGAAATTAGCTTTTTTGATATTGATAATGAGCTGGTTGAATATTTAGAGAAATTCAAACCATTTGGAGCTGAAAATAAACAACCATTATTTATATCATACGGAGTTGAGATTGTAGATAGACCAAGAATTGTAGGAACAAACCATCTAAAGCTTAAATTAAAGCAGAACGGCATTATTATTGATGCTATAGGGTTCAATCTTGCCAATAAGATCAAGTTTATAGATGAGGGAACTCTTGTAAATATCTGTTACTCAATAGAAAAAAATACATGGAACGGTAAAACATATACCCAACTTAAAATTAAAGATATAAAAGTACAATGAGTAGTTTCTCCATAACCATTATTAATGACGGAATCTTGACAGTTAAAAGAGATCCTGATTCCTCCCTTTTTGAAAAATTCAGATCCATAAAAAAGATGAGTGAAATCAAACTTGGAGTCTACTGCTACCTTGTTGAAATTGATGGAATTACCTTTCTTTTGGATAGTGGTAAAGGGGATAAGTTTAAAGAAAATGGATTTGGAAAGTATAGTTTTAACGATAATAGATCTGTAAGAAAAACTTTGCTGAATAGTGGTATTGATCCGGAATCTATAAGTTGTGTAATAAATACTCACCTTCATTTTGACCATTGTGGTGGTAATACATTTATTGAGGATGAGGAAATAGTACCATCTTTTCCCAATGCTAAATATTTTGTACAAAAAAAAGAGTATGAGTATGCTAAAAAGAGAGCTCCTTTCACAAACTCATATTTAGTTGAGAATTTTGAACCTGTAGAGGAAGCCAATCTCTTAGAGATAATTGATGGAGATTATAAACTTGGTGAGGAAATTTTTCTAAGATTCTGTGGAGGACACACTCCGGGACTAATGATAGTTTCAATTAGATATAAAGATAGATACTACCATTTTACGGCAGACCTTTTACCAACAAGACACCACATAAGATTAAACTCTCCTGCAGGGGTTGATGTTGATCCCCAAAAGCTGAAACAGTTTAAAAACAAGTTTTTAAGCGAAATTGCAGATAGAGGGGACCTACTATTTTTTTACCACTCCAATCAACCGGAGTGTGGTATGGTTATAAACAAAGAGGGTAAGTTTGTCTATAGAAGAGAATCTATAGGAGAGAACCCTTTTATTAAAGTTATAGGAGAAAATTTATAGCTTTCTCAAAGAATCAATAACAGTAGTTTTAGAGTCTGTTTTACTATCCCTTTTCTTTATAACTTTCGCAGGAATTCCCGCAACAACCATATTTGATTCAACATCATCTATAACAACTGAACCTGCCGCTATAACAGCATTATCTCCAATTTTTACCCCTTCTAAAACTGTAACATTAGCACCCATTACAACTCCGTTTCCAACCCTTACGGGTTCTGCAGAAGGTGGCTCAATAACTCCTGCTAATACCGAACCTGCTCCAATATGACAATTTTCTCCTATGGAAACCCTTCCGCCGAGTACAACATTCATATCAATCATAGTTTTTTTCCCTATAACAACACCCAAGTTTATAACAGCACCCATCATAATAACACAATTATCGCCTATAACAGCAGTTTCTCTAATTATAGCACCCGGTTCAATTCTTGCATTTATACTCTTATAGTCAAGAATAGGAATAGCGGAGTTTCTTCTATCATTTTTAATATAGAAATCATCTATTTTTTCTCTGTTTTTCTCTAAAAAAAGAAGAAACTTATCATATTCTCCAACAATAGTACCAAAAGAATCGTTACCAAAATATCTTAACTCATCAAATTTAAGATCTGAAAGATTTCCCGATATCATAACTTCAACCGGTGTCTTTTTTTCAGAATCACTTATAAACTTTATCAAATCTTCTGTTTTCATATTTTCCTCTCAAAAAATTAATATATTAAACTAACTTGAGTTCCTTACCATTATTGATGATGGAGACTCAAGCCCTTACAGGCTTGCCGATTCCATCGATATATCGGAAACTTTTTTTGGAGTGGTATATTAACTATTTCCGATCTAGAGGATACATTGGTAATGGAGGTTTACTTTATATCCTTCTTTAGTGGGAAGATTCTTTGTTTATCTGTTTCGACAGAGTTAACTGATATGGATAATCTTATTATTATTGGCACTCCCTAACCTGAGACTACTCGAAGGATACACCTATGTTGATCCCCTTCCGTCTTCGGTCTCCCGTCTTCCACCTCCCACGATCCATAGTTATTATACAAGATAGTCTAGGATTTTTATACCGAACTCAGGTAAACTATAAACTTCTCTTCCCAAATAAGAGATTAACCTATAAAAAAGAAAAAGGCAAGGGGTAACCTTGCCTTTTTCTAAAGATAATTGTTAAATCTTACTTAACAAACATCATTCTCTTGGTATAAACTTTTTTACCCAAATTAAGTCTGTATAGGTATACACCGGAAGAAAGGTTTGCACTCTCAAACTTATATGTATGAATACCCTTTGAAAGTTCAGCACCATCTACAAGTTTAGCAACCATTTCTCCTTTAATATTGTAAACTGACAGATTAACAACCTTTGAACTATTTAGAGCAAAAGATATACTGGTTACATTGTTAAATGGATTAGGATAGTTTTGAGAAAGACCTTCTTCAAACTCCATCTCATAATCAACTTTTACAGTTTTCTTATGGAACTCTCTATCACTTTCAGAACAATAAGCTTCTACTTTATAGTAGTAAGTACCACTCTTATCTAAATGATCAATAAAGGTGTAATCTGTATCATTTGTAGAGAAACCGCCCTCATTTTTTGTTGCCAATGAAGAATCCTCTTTCCAAGTCTTAACAATTTTATAATCTCCAAACTCAAGATTTGATCTCCAAATTATAAAACCTTTCAATCCTTCTTCTGAATGAGTTTTCCAACTTAGGTTAACACTACCCTCACTATTGTCAACACTTCCGTAGAAGTTTTCATCATCAAAAGCAACAGGTAAAGAACTGGAGGTTGTACAAGAAGCGGTATATTTTACCACTGTATCCGACCAAGAAGATAGATCTCCTGCCTTGCTCCAGTAGAAGAAAGGAGATTGCGGATACCCGGTTCCATTTCCGGTAAAACCACTAAGTTTAACCCAAAGGTTTCCATCTGATTGCTCCCAAGCTTTCAAGCAGTTAACAGCATTTCCATCAGTTAGCTCATCTGTATGAAAATAAACTTTAAGATCTGTAGGAGTAACCTCAGATGAAGATGTTACTGTTACATAGTTTTCAATAGCTTCATCTCCTCCTCCGGGAACAGGAACACCATTGTATCTTGTAATAGTCACACTAGTCTCAAAAGGGAGGGTATATTTAAAAAGTTTTTGTGCATCATAAGATAATGCAAGTCTCGTAGTTCTGATTCCTCCAACAAAATAACCACTAGTATAATATATCTCTCCTGTATAACTAATCACACCATCTGTTGTTATTTTTACAGCATCGCTTTCTTTATTAAACTCAAGGTCATGAAACTTAAAACCACCAGTAATACTACTATTTTCGTTACCGGTAAATATAACTTTGTGATCTCCTTGACGGAAATAATTTACTGTAGGGTTGTTATTTATTAAGTTTCCTCCTATAGTAGCAGTTTTACCATCACAGCAAAATCCCAAGCTGGCACCATTACCTATAGTAATATTTCCACTATTTGTAATATTACCTTTATCTGGGGTACTACCTCCAACAATCAAATTTCCGGAATAGATATTTATATTACCTGAAAGTAGATTCCCCTCTATAATTCTAAATCCACCTGTGCCATCATCATTTGCGTTAGAAGAATAACTATTTACGGTAGTAGCAGTAACATCTCCCGTAACACTCAAAGAAGGATGATTATTATTATCACCCGGACCCAAGTTTAATATTTCAGCAGAAATACTATTTTCAACAATGCTATTTTTCTTAAAATTAACAATATGGAATTCATAAGAGTTGCTAAGAGTTATTTCATCTGTAAAATTAACGGTAGATGTACCTTTCATAAACTGGTTAATATCAAAAGCCGAACCTTCAACATTATGAGTGTATCCACCGGCCTCAAGAGCACCTGTACCCGAAACAGTATTGAAAGTCATACCATTTATAGGTATATACTTTGTATTTTCACCATCAACAATAAGGTTTCCAATACTATTTAAATTACTCACGAAAGGCATAGTTGATTTTTCGGTACAAGTTAAAATTACATTATCACCACCAGATATATGCAATCCATTAAGGAAACCATTCTGACCACTTGATGTCGTAACTTTAAAAGCCAAATTTACTGCGAACTCTGTTTGGGCATCAGAATCAACCGTAATCTTCAATTTAGCCCCATTATCAAATTTTGCAGGTCTGTAAAAAGGTGCGACTAAATCGATAGATTGATATTGACTATTGTTTGCAAAATTAGTTAAATCTATCTCAAAAGTACCATTTCCATTAAAATTAGCATTTGCCAAAGAAAATCCAGAACTGAAAGTGTTAGAAGGAACCACCTTCAATGTTTTCCCATTCAAATTTATAAGATTCTTAGAATAGTCAAAAGTAAAAATTATACTCTTTACAATTTTATCTTCATCAAGAACTATATTGTTACTAATGGTAAAATCAGCACCTCTGAATCCGATTACATCTGTTACACCCGGAACTATACTGGAAACAGCGAAATCTCCTGATGGGCTCTCTCTGTACCAGTTACCCGGATTATTCCAATCAGAATCAATTGAACCACCCCAATAGAACGGTCCTTCCGGCTCTTCTTGAGCGGTAGTAAAACTCCAAACATCAGTAGAAGGTCCAGAAATCGAATCTCCGTGAGTATCATTATAAGGTTTTACTTTCCAAAAGTATTTAATACCCTTCTCTAGAGTTTCATTATGAGTATACTGAGAATCACCCTGTTTCTTATAATTTTCAATAACATACGTATAAGGTTGAGAGCTCCCTTTCCATATAGATATGTAGTAACCATCAGCAGAAGGGGATGAAGGCCAATCAAAAGATATATTTGAAGGGAGTACATTAACAGCTCCATCTGCAGGAGTAAGATTACCTGTAGGAACATCTTTTACTTTTATAGTAATATTTAAGTTAAACTCTTTATAGTTTGAAGCACTGCTAGAAGTACCATTACCATCAACAACTATATAGTAAGTTGTAGCATTAAGGTCTATATTTTGATAACTATTTAGAACATTAGAGATTGGATTGGTTCCAACATTAGCAGCACCTTCATAAATACCTATTAAAGGAGAAAGTCCATCTTCCGACTGAACTGAGATGTCTGCTAAAAATGAGTCTGTCAATGTAAGGGAGTAAACAACATCCTTATCATTAGAAATATTGTAACTATTACTATAAGGCTCTATTGTGTTAACAAGTTCAATAGCTCCATTTAAAAAATCATTAACAGGAATCTCTATTGCTCCATTTCCACTACCATCTACAGAATCTCCATTTTCGTATCTACCAAAACCATCTAAACCTATTGTTTTAGTTGTATCTCCTCCTCCAACATTATAAGTTATGGTAATCTCACCATGATCATGACCATATCCAGTAGGGTTGTAGGTTACATTAAATGAAAATTCTTCATTTCCATCTAAAGTTATAGGGTCATTTGTTGTAGGAAATGGTGAATTACTACTAAGAGAATAATCAGTATTATTTAATTCAATAGATTTTATTTCTAAACCATAACCACCCGTGTTTTTTATCTTATAATTATAAGGATCTGAACTGTTATTCTCGACAACATAACCGAAATCATGTTCATCACTGCCTATAAGAGAAAATTCCGGAGCGGGCCCCACTATTGAAAACCTTGTATTTGGTATATAGTTCATTGGAGTACCGCTTGCAACTCCTGAAACAGAGCCATCTGAACTAGAAGAAATAGTTTTACTATCTAATGCCTCACTTGACCAAAAGTGAGCTCCACCATTATTTGTGTTAGTCACATTCTCTTTAACTACAGTAACAAGAAGATTTTTATTTTTATTAATACTGTTTATCTCATAAGGGGTAGAGAGTTCAAACTTATACCAATAGGACTGATTTGATGGATCGTTGAATATTGTTGCAATACCATCGTAACTAAGGGTTCCAAGTTCTTTAAAATTTCCATTAGTAAAAGAGTCATCATCAATACTGTTTATGTACATCTTCACAGGAACATTTTCCCAATTAGCATCTCCACTGTATTGATAGAAAATCTTATTAATTTTATGACCTTCTACAAAATTTGTCATTCCATCTGTTTCATATATAGTCTGAATTTTTGAATTCTTAGATGTGTGAATAGGAAGGTTTTGTTCAGCCGTTATATACTGCTGACCAAATTGGTACTGATTATTTGGAAGATTAATACCTTTACCTAAAAGGTTTATAACAGTTTGAGCTTTAGAACCCTGGTAGATAATTGTCAAAGTCTCATTAAAAGATCCAGCAGATGTTGGAGCAAACTCAATTCTAAAATTATCTACTTCTCCGGGTTCCAAAGTTCCGATACCAATATCTTCACCTGGAGCATTAACAAAATGGAACAGAGAACCATTCCTAAATTCAACACTTTCTATAGTTACATTTGAACTACCGGTATTCTTTATGGAAAAATCTAACCAGTCCTTTGAAGTTTTACCAACAACAACCTCGCCTGCATCCCACTCCGGTGTAGGTAGAGAAGTATTTCCTGAAAGAACCTCAATAGTTGAACTACCTGAAGCTACATAAGAAAGATTCAATGTAGTATTGTAAATAACAGCATCATTACCGTAAATCTTAAAAGAACAACTCACATCCATTTCATCTAAAGATGTTGAAAATTTTATTGGAACAGAAAAAGGATGTGGTACATTACCTTGAATCCATACATCTGTCCAAACTACAGTATTATCATCAATTGAAAAACCAAAACCAAGAGCTGCAGTAGTGGAATTATTCTCAATATGAGTACCTTCTGGAAATACAAGCTTTATCTCTTTCAGGAAATCATACTCTCCTAACGTTCCACCAAATTGAACAGTATTCAAAGTAGAGCCGTCTTTATGCTCATAGGTCGTTGGTGAAAAAGAAGCACTAGCACCAAAAACCTGCACCGTAAAAATAGTAATAAGAAGTAAAATAATTGACTTCATAAAACTCTCCATCTATAATTTTATTTATAATCTAATCCCAAATATAACCAGCTCGAAAACATCCTGCTGTAAGTATAACAGCCTACTTACAAACCACCAAGCTAATATAATATAATTATTTTTCGCAAATTTAACAAATTAATTTATCCTAAATTGTTTACTTTATTTAAATATAATCATAATAAAATAGTAAAAGTGTTGTGGAGATCACAAAAATTAAATTAAAAAACATATCCTATTGAAAAATGGATTTTGTAACGACCTTCATTCTCAACCCTATCCAGTTTTTTACCATAATATAGAGTTATGGAACCAAAAGGTGAAATATATCCTATTCCCAAACCTGTTGAAGATTTTGGTTTTTTGAACATATAATCTCCTAAAGATCCTAGATCGTAGAAAGCTATGGTTTCAATATTAAAAAAAGTCTCCAATCTAAGCTCAAAATTGAGAAGCGAATAACTCATATCTGCAACAGCTTTTGAACCATTGGTTATAAACTTGTTTTGACTATAACCTCTAACTGTAGAGAGCCCTCCCAAAAAAAACTTCTGATCGGTAGAAACCTTATCTTCAAATCTTGAATATATGTATCCATTTTTTAAAGATGTGGCAATTGTAAGCTTTTTGAAGGTGTAAAAATACCTGTTATCAAAAGTAATTTTAGTAAACTTATCATAATCTTCACTAAAATTTAGAGAATACTTAATCTCTACATTTCCGTAGTAACCAAACTTTGGTCTCATAATATTTGATCTTCTGTCCACAGTGGCAAAGACAGAGTATTCATTAAGGTAATTATCGGTATCTGCATACACATTGGAATTTTTTTTTGAAAAAGAGGAGCCAAAACCTAGGGTAACAATATTAAATCCTCTGTAAACTGTTAAATTGACACCTGTTTCATAAAATCTCTCTTCTGTAGCTACCGGGTTATAATCTTCATAGAAGAGAGAAAACTTTCCCTTTATAAAGGTTCCAAAAAGATCTCTATCCTCATAAAAGATTTGATAATACTCCTTTGAAGAGCTGTAGTAAAGATCTGTATAAAGAGCTCTATTTTTCCCCATAAAGTTTTTATCTCCAAATTTAAGATCGGCAGAAAATCTATTTTTGACCTCATAGTTACAACCAAACTCAAAAAAGTAGGGGTGCTTTTCACTAAGCTCAATAAAGAGATCTATTTTATCCAGTTTTGAGAGTAACCCCGGTGTTTTTATCTTTACATTATTAAATATAGTTGTTGATCTTAATTTTTTCTGGTTACTGTAAAGTCTTCTGAGGGAAAACAGAGAATCCTCTTCAAACTCCAATAATGAAATTAAGTATTTAGGGGAGGTTTTAAAGTTTCCAGTAAAAAAAACTTTTCCGTTTCTGACCTTACTCCCTCTCTCTATATTGAAGTTTAGTGTTGAACTCAAGCTGTCATAATTGTACTCTGCTTTAACATAGGGGTAACCTGTTTCAGAAATATATGTTGAAATTAAATTCCTGTCTTTATCTGCAATATACTCAACATAGGCATCCCCCTTTTTAGAATAGATCTTCTTATAGAACCTGTTATCCTCTTCCAATCCATCTATTTTTATATTTGAAATCATTGTTCTTTTACCGGGGAAAACATCAATTTCAATATTTGCACTCTTTTCGGAAAGGTCTCTTTTTATCAATATTCTATTATCAAAAAAACCTTTAGAATATAGATAACCTGCTATTGAAGCGGAATCAAGCTCAAGTTGTAGAGAGGAGTAGTAGTTTTTACCAAAAAAAGGCTCATCACCCGAATGGGTTAAGCTTCTCAGCTTCTCCGTATCAATTCCTTCACTTTTTATTAAAAACTTATCTATAACTCTTCTTTCACCTTCATCTATATCATAAACAATATCTTTCTTATCTACTAGCCTGTTTTTAATATACACATCTTCAAATCCGTCAAGCTTGTACTTTTCTAAAAGTCTAAGCTTACCCCTTTTCATTCCATATCTTGTTCCGCTTTGAGCCAGTAAAGGTTCTACTGCATTGTTCAATGTAAAGTCATAGTAGTAATCCTTACCCTCATACTTAATATCAAAATCCTCCCCCTCGTCCACATCTATATATATATTTACCGAACCATTTACAAGGGTATCCCTAGATGAAACTTTTGAGGAGTAGAAACCCTTCTCCTTATAAAATATACCAATTGTTCTCACATCTTTTTTTAATCTATTTTCAGAAAATCTATTCATGGGAACAGGGTAGAGGGATCTAAAAAAGGAACTCATCATAAACTTTAATCTTATATCAGAAAATGCTTTATTATTGTTTATAACAATGGAATTAATGGGGATTATATCATCTTTTTCTATCTCAATACTTAATGAGACATAGTTTTCAGAAATATTAATCTCTTTTATTCTTACTGAAGGGTTTAAAAAACCTTCGCTTTTAAGAAACTCTGTTAACCTTTTCTCCTCCACTTTCAGCTTGGATCTATTATAAACTTGACCTGAGAAAAAAACAATATTCTTTTTTATTGTTTCTTCCAACATAGGGTAGTTACCACTAACTTCTATATCAAAAATTATTGGAGAAAGTTTAATTTTACCTCTTTCGTCATATCTGAAACGACCACTATTTTTTAGGTAGGAGTTAACCTTTACGGTATCGCCGTTAAAAAACTCCTCTGCTCTTTTTTCAATCAATCTGCCTTCTTCCAAATAGTTAGAAGAAACTTCTCCTCTAACAGTTAATTGTAAAAAGAGTAGTAGTATAATCATACAAATCATCTATCTAAATTCCCATTTAAATCTCAAACCACCGCCAAAGCCACCCTTTGTTTCTTTGTATCCTACAAGAGAAAGATGCTCCAAAATTCTATAGTGAGTAGCCGTAATATAGTTGTTTCCATCTTTATTGTTTTCCATTGTGTATAACAGTTTCAATCTTTCGGAAAGATTTTTACCAATGTTTAGGGAAATATCGCCATCATTTCCGGATTTTAATGAGAACTGATCCAATCCTGTACTCCTCTTTATATCATCTCCGAAATTATTATTTATCATATTTATCAAAAGTGCTTCTGCTGAAATAGGGTCTCTGTTTCCATCACCCAAAGCTCCACTAATGGTCTTTCCCGTAAGAATAAGAGAGATAATATCGGAATCTTCAAGATATGGGTTTGATGTAAAACTAACCTCCATATTTTCAAGCTTACCATTTAATAAAAGATTGATTTCATATTCATTAATTTCCCCTTTTGCCAAGATATTTATATTTGGATCTGTCTTGTATGGGTTTAAAAGCTCTATATTTCCGTTTTTAATAATAAAATCCCTTTTTTGAAAATCAAATTTACCGTTGGGAATTTTTATATTACCATTTATAACGGGGGAAGAAGCTTTTCCTTTGATAGTTATATCCGGCTCCAACTCCATAAAGGCAACATTATTATCAATAACCAGAGGCTTTCTGTAGGAAACACCTAAATTAAGCAGAACAGAATCTAGAATAGTATCCTCTTTTTTAGAAATAAAGGCTTGTTTAGGTTTACTCTGCATTAAAAGTGATAACACATCAAAGTCAATCTGTTGATAAAAAAGAGCATCAACAACCTCAATATCTCCATTCAAGAAACATTTAACCCTGTCTAACTTGGCTTTAACTTCTCCATTTAAAGTTGTTGAAGCTGTTCCCGGTATCTCTATAGGTAAGGTGTTTAAACTAAGTGTCAAATCACCTTTTGGAAGCATATCATACATTTTACCCTTTCCTTTGACCAAAAAATTACCGGAACCTATATTTCCACCAAAGTTTTCAAAAAGAAAATCTTTTTCATCAATAGATATTCTGCCTCCAAAATTATCTACAAGTATATCTTGATTTTTAATATTTACAGTAAAATCTTCAATTAAGGCTTTTAGAGAGTATTTTTGCTCCTCTTCAGAAATCCTTGCAAAAAAGATTGAAGAAAGTTTTCCGCTTCTGACATCCAATTCATCAACTAAAGGGTTTATAGAGGCATGAGTAACCTCAATTTTACCATCAGCTGAAATTTTACTACTATCATACTCTGCACTAATGTTAATAGTATTTTCTTCTGTAAGATCTATAAAAACAGAGGTTTCTATTGAGTTTAAACCTTTGATCTCTGTATCTACAATACCATCTGCAACCGTTTCATTATCAAATAACCTTAGATATAGTTTATCGAGAGTAACTCCTCCCTCCATTTTTTCAATAGTATCAAGATTTCCTTTAAAATTAACACCTAAATCAAAATTACCAATGGAGTTTTCAAAACCAAAGTTTGCAAGATAGTTATCCAGTAAAAATTTATCTCTCGCAAAGTTTCCTTTAAAATTTTTACTTGCTAAATCTAAATCTAACCTGCCTTTGAGAGGTGAAGCCATATCAAGATTAAAATCACTCTTTTTTAGGTTAAATGTTAGAGCAACAGGATCAAAAGGAATTGAGTTTAAACTTAAAAAATCTAAAGCAACAGAACCTTTAACCTTTGGGTTTTCCAAATTTCCAAAACCTACTATATTTATATCGTTTTTAAAATCTAAATCAGCTATACTCTTCAAGAATGTTTTTTGGGGATCAAAGCTATTTTCCGTTTTAAATTCAAAATTAAAATCTTTACTGTCAGTAACAAAGAGATTAACAGAGTAGTTGAGTAGAGAATCAACATATATGCCTAAGTTATCAATAAAAACAGAATCTCTATTGAACAGAACTTTACCATCAATTTTATTTAATGAGATATTATCTTTCTTTGGGTTTTTAAGAGCAAAGTTTAAACTGCCAAACCTGTTTTTAAGATCTCCTTTAACGGAACCTCCAAATAAAAGATTACCTCCAAAGCTATTGGCAAAATCTTTTATGTTAAGCTCACCTTTAAGATCCATAGAGAAAGCAGGGTTATTATCAATTGCCAAACCTTTCAAAACCTTAGTTTTACCTCTTAAAGAGATGAAAGATTGTTTGTTTTTTAAGGTAAGACTATCTATATAAAGAGAATCGGAGTTCTGATTTAGAGAAATATTTATATCTCCAATATTATACTCCTCAAACCCTAAACCCTTTCCTGTAAAGTCAACTTTAGATTTTAAAACATCATTCTCTTTATTTATAGAGATGGTACTATTTATTCCCTCTGTTCTTAAATCCATACCAATGAGTTCAGAAATCTTTTGAAAATTTTTACTGTTAACATCTAAATTAAGAGATATGTTTTTACCAAAAATATCACCTCTGCCTTCTATAGTTACATCTGTTCCCGGTAGATTAGCTTTTGAATTCTCTATTTTTAATATCTCTTTTTCCAGAGTAAGAAGCCCTTTAAAACCAATGGAATCAATACTATTTTCAATATCAGAAACCGTAATATTGCTTTCTACACTACCTTTTAATGTTTGGGGTATAACTCCAACCCCATTTACAACAACACTACCCGATAAAATAGGGTCTGTCTTTTCTATCTCCACTCCACACTTCTCAGGAGAAAATCTATTTAACTTTAAATCCAGATTGTAAGAGATATTTTCAAGATCAACATTAAAACTATTGTTTAAACCTTTAATAATGGTTTCCCCGACTACATCTATACTACCCTTATCACTGTAGATACCACAATCATTAATGGTAAACACCTCTTTTTTAAGAGTAGATTTAAATTTTAAAGAATCCATACTATAGGTATCAAATCTTATATTTTTTACAGATGTAAAAATATTGCTGTTTAAATCTGTTTCACTTCCGAAGATTTTTATATCAGCGTTAAGCTTTCCGCCAATATTATTTGGCAAAAAGTATGATAGCTCTGAAATATCCAAATAGGAGTTTATATTAATATCTAAATAGGGATCTTTAAATATATTTTTTACATTTCCATTTACAGATAGGGATTTTTTACTGTTTTTAAAATCAAGATTTAATAAAGCACTCTCTTTCTCCAATTGAGTGTTCAGATAAAGTTGATCAACATCTATACTTTTATCCCCACTGCCCAAAGTTGTTTTGTTTAGAAAAAGATCCATAGTTAGAGAAAGTGGTTTGGTTTTTCCCCTAAGTTTAATAGAAAGAGTATCAAGTGAAATATTTTGACCGCTAGCCATATCCAAATAGTTAAGATCTAAATTCTCCAATCTAAACTTTTTCAGATCTATGTTAGGAAGATCTATCTCTTCATCATCATCTACAACTTCATCCTTTTCCTTGTTGGAAGAATCTATAATTTCTGTAAGATTTAGTATCCCCTCATTATTCATGATAGCATCAATGGTTGGAGATTTCACAATGAGACTGTCAACAACAATTTCACCATAAAAAAGTGGTAAAGTGGAAAGATCAACTATAACCTTTTTAAGATCTATAATTCTCTTATTATTATCTTCAACAAAAAGGTTATCTACAATAAATTTAAGATTTAGATATGATATATCAACATATTCCAAACTAACCTTTTTATTAAGGTTCTTATTTGCAATTAAAACAATCTTTTGCTGAATATACTCTAGCCTCAATAAATTGAGAACAATGAATAGGGAAATAGCAACTATTACTACTGTTCTAATAAATATTTTTTTAAGTTTTTTCATAAGTTTAAAAATATCTCTAATAAGAAAGATCAATCTCTAATTTAATCTTTAGTTTAAATATCATAACTTGAGTTCAACATAAGTATTTATCTAATATTTAGCATAATAAATAGAATGCTGAATACAACTTTATCGGTCAGTCCGGGAAAAGTTTTAAGATTTTTGTCAAAATCTATAAACTTTTTACGGTACTTCTTTTGTAGCCAAAAGAAACAAAAGCACAATTAGGGCTTTGTGCCCTGAAATCGCTTTAGATCCTTCTTTGGTGCGAAGATACATATTTTAATCGGTTATTATAAAATTGACTCCTATCGTAATGTTATAACTGAAATCCTTAGTTTTAATTATAAGACATCCTATTGTTTTTATAATGTACTAGGGTTATCATAAATTTTAATAGCCCACAATATAAGCTATCTACAAAAGTTTTTACAGTAAAAATATGATTAAGTTTAATATTTTCAAGATTATTATCTTAAATATTTTTAAAGAGAAAAGAATAGTTTTAGTAGTTGTTTTCCCATAAACTTTAAATAATTATACTTGACCAACTATGAGTGAAATATTATTTTTAATCTTGGTTTATTTGTTTTGATCACTAAAATAAGAATGGGACGAATATGAGGAAGCTGTTACTGCTATTTTTAACTCTTATACCCGGTTTGATCTTTGGAGAGAAAGCTGTAGAACAAGGTAGTGAAACTACCCAAGTTACTATGGAAAAGCCCAAAGTGGTGCTAACCAAAGAACAAAAGGTTAGTAAGAGTTCTGCTGAAAAGCTGGTAAAAATATTTGAGAACTGGGATCTCGAAAAGGATTACGACATCCTTTTCCCAAGAATAAGTGAATATGTTGATGATTATTTTAATAGTTGGAGACAACCTGTAGAGAGAGGGCTTGAAGACAATAAAGATCTTTTGGAGATTTATAAAAAACTACCTCTAAATAAAATAAAATCAATATCTCTCAGAGAGATTGTAGAGGGTGAGATAGAAAGAGCCAAAGCTATTGTTGAGGGTAAATATACAAATCCTGCCTTCCCAAGCTATTTGACATCATCTGAGCAAACTTTTACAGAAGATATTTTAAAGCAGTTTAAAGCTAATCCGGAATTAAGATCTTTTCACGATGAGCTTGCCCCAATTTATAAGAACCTAAAAAGGTTATCTCTTGACTATAAGATGATGAAGGATAAGGTTGCCTCAGAAACCTCCAGAATGGTTGACAAGAGATTAAATGACTACTACATAAATGATGAGCTGGAAGAAGAGATTAAGGATATTGCTAACAATTTGGGCAACTACGTAAGAGAGAGAGAACCGGAGCTTGTTTCAAACAATCAAAAAATTGTAAAAGAGTTTGAAGCAAAAAAAGATCTCCTCAAAGAGAAGTATAAATCCGAAAATAATGATGACAAATTGAGAGCTACCTACAAAGAGGAGTACTTTGTTGCTCTTAAAGCATACAAATCTGCAAAAAATGTAGGAATTGATCAAATCTTGGAATCGGAGGTAAACAGATTATACAGAGTTTTTGGTCAATATTTACCAAAAATGCCGGACTTTGCTATCTCTGATAATCTTATCAAAAAAATTAGGGATAAAGAGAGTGATGCGGGTATTGATTATAAGAAGAGTTTGAAGAGCAAATTCTACTCACCTCTAATCTCAAAGTTTCAACTATACTTCAAATTTAATGTAACAAGTGGATTTAGATACTACAGGGTAAATGTTCTTGTTTTATCATTCCTATTTTTTATACTCTTCTTCTTTATAACATTCTTTGTTAGAAAGAAAAAGGGTGATCTTTACATTAGGAAAATACCGGGTCTTGATGCTATTGATGATGCTATTGGTCGTGCTACAGAGATGGGAAAACCAATCTTTTATGATTCAGGTATTTCTCCTATAACCGATCCTCAAACTATTGCCAGTATGCTTATACTTAAAAATATTTCAAAGAAGGTTGCAGAGTTTAAAGCTGAAATCTATTTCCCATCATTTGATCCTGTTGTAATGCAGGTTGCAGATGAGATGATAAGTACAGGTTATATGGATGCTGGTTTTCCTGAAGATTATAAGAAGGATAATGTATTCTTCCTTACTAATGATCAGTTTGCTTATGCTTCGGGGCTTTCAGGTTTAACGGCAAGAAAAAAGCCGGCATCTTGTTTCCACTTTGGAGCTTACGCTGCAGAATCTCTACTCATATCTGAGGCCGGTTTTGCCGCAGGTGCAATTCAGGTTGCAGGTACTGTTCAATCAACCCAGCTTCCTTTCTTTATTGCAGCTTGTGATCATACTTTGATTGGAGAGGAACTATATGCAGCAGCTGCGTATCTTTCCAGAGATCCTATGATTGTATCAAACTTAAAAATATCAGATTATTCAAAAGTTATTCTTGGTGTGTTATTCTTAATAGCAACAACCTTATTAACCATAAACTCAGAGTGGACATTCTTAAGAGAGATACTTGAGTCTAGATAACAAAGTAAAGGAAAGAGTTAGGATATGAAAAAACAGATACCATTACTTCTAGGGATTATAACATCTATTATCTGGTTCACTGAATTCTTTTTTCAAAGTATATTTTTTGAGAACTGGAAAGCGAACTTTTTCCCTACAGGTGTAAAAATTATGTCAGCTTCTATGCTTGTAGTGGCAGGTATATCAATTATAAGAGTTAATTGGAAAAAAATTAAGTATGATAATGAAAGATGGTATGCAGTTTTACAACTGTTTGCTATCTTCCTAATGGTTTTTTTAGGAGGGTATAGAGGAACTGAGGTTGGAACCCCTTACCATTCACTTTATATAAATGTGTATGCCCCTTTTAACTCAACATACTTTGCAATCCTTGCATTTTACGTAGCTTCGGCAGCATTTAGATCCTTTAGAGCAAAATCTTTTGAATCAACATTGCTTCTAATTGCAGCTATAATTGTTATGTTGGGGAAAATCCCTCTGGGAGAATCTATTTCAGAGTATATACCAAGAGTTAGTGATTGGTTGCTTTTTGGACCTTCATCAGCCGGTAGAAGAGCAATACTTTTTGGTGGATATTTAGGAGCATTAACCCTTTATATGAGGATCTTCTTTGGTTTAGAAAGATCCCATATTTCAGATTAGGAAGGTAAATTTATGTATAAAATTTTAAAGTTTTTGAAAAATCTTGATAGAAGGATTATCTATCTGATAATTTTCTTATCTATTATACTCCCTTTCTTACCGGGATTTGAGTTTCTTAAGGTTAGTTTTAGTGTAAAGCCTGAAACTAAAGGTGTTTATGCTACAATTGCTGATATGGAAGAGGGGGATGCAGTATTTTTTGATTGGAGTTTTGATCCGTCAGTAAAAGCGGAGCTTCTACCATTTGCAAAGGCATTTGTAAAACAGTGCTTTAGAAAAAAAGTTAAATTGTTTATATACTACTCATTGGCAGCTTCAGCAGGTTTGGGACAGGAAACAATAAAAGAGATAACAGAGCTTCCAGAGTTTGCAGATATTGAGGAAGGAAAAGATTACCTTCAACTCAACTGGCTGGGGTACGGTATTGGTCCTGACTTTTACATATTGAATATGTCCTCTGACTTTAAAGGAACATTCAAAAAAGAGGGTAAAATTTTTGAAGGATTAAACACCCTTCATGATATTGATTATTTTGTTTGTGCTGCCGGAAATGCTTTCCCACAAATATATATTGATTTTCAGTTGAGATATCGTTATAAACTTGGAATTGCAGTAACAGCTGTTTCCGGTCCTGATTTCCTTCCATATATCCAAACCGGACAATTAAATGGTATGGTAACAGGATTGAGAGGTGCAGCAGAGTATGAGAAGATGTTGTTTAATGAATATGGAAACAAATATGATAAGGGTACTGCTTATGCCGGTATGGCATCATTAACTCTCTCACATTTAGCAATGATTTTCTTTATCCTTCTGGGAAACTTTATCTATGTATTTGAAAAAAAGAGGAGGATAAAATAGTATGGAATTTATTAACAATTTAATTGATGCTATATTTATAAACGACTTTATATCTACATGGGTTCCCGTATTTGCAACTTTAATGATCATGTCATTTTTATACAGGGATAATCCTCTATATAAAGTTGGTGAAAATATCTTCCTTGGTATATCCATTGGTTATCTTTGGATGGAGGCTTGGGATACCTCTATTTCATCTTTTGTAATAATGCCTATCAGAGATATGTTTACAGAGTTTAAACCGGGTGATTTTGTTACAATTTTTTGGTTATTGATATCTTCAACAATGATCTTTAGATTTTCAAAAACAAAAGCTTGGGTATCAAACTACTTCTTTGGGTTCTATTTTGGATATTCAGCAGGATACTATATACCTGTTACTGTTCAAAATATTATGAAACAGACTACTGACCTTATGAAGGATATGGGACAATACTCAACATTCTTTGAAATCTCAAAATGGACAGTTATTATTTTAGGTGTTTTTTCTGCCTTAATGTTTTTCTTCTTTTCAAAACCTCATAAGGGTGTTTTAGGAAGAACAGCAAGAGTTGGTATTTTCACACTAATGATCTTCTTTGGTGCCGCTTTTGGTTCAACTGTAATGGGTAGGGTATCTCTATTTATTGATAGAGCGTTGGTTCTAGTATCTCACCCACTTGAATCTTGGATCTCAACAGGTATCATAATACTATTCCTTATTCTATACTTTAAGTTTATATATAAGGAAAAAGAGTTTGATGATGAGGAGATGGCTTAGTTTAGATAAAAATATTTTACCTGTAAAAAAATCCGAAGAAATTCGGATTTTTTTATGTTTACCATAATGGATATTATTAAAACAAAAAGCAGTACTCAAATAGAGACTTTGCTATTTCAAAATTATTTAGCTATCTTTTTCCCCCAATTAGATACAGGATTACGGAGAATAGATGCCCCTTTCAATAATAGATTTAAAAATTAAAAATAGTGATAGTTACAAATCATTGGTTGAAACAATAAAAACTTCATCTGTAGGAGATTGTATAAAGGTTAACGGTTTGAGAACCTCGTTAGCCTCATTTGTTATAGATCAACTGTCAAAAGAGTTTAAAATTATATACTTAGCAGATAGCGTGGAGAGTTGTGAAAAGTTTAGAGATGATCTTTTAACGGTAGATGATAGTTATGATGGAGAAATAGTTCTTCCGGGAGAAAACTATCCCTATTGTTCAAGCGATATTGATGACGAAAGAAAGGGTCAAAGATTAAATGCTCTGGATAAAATATACAGGAGGAAATCAAAGATTATAGTATCTACATATAGAAATCTTTTTGAGAGAATGCCTAAAAATGATTCCTTTGATAATTTCTTTATGGAGCTAAATGTTGAAAGTGAGATAGATTTAGATGATCTGAAAAATAACCTCTCGGAGAAAGGTTTTACCAGTGTTCTTTCTGTAGAAACAATTGGCGAGTTTTCAATTAGAGGAAGTATAATTGATATTTACCCCTACTCTTCGGAAAATCCCGTAAGATTAGAGCTTTTTGGCGATGAGATTGAATCTATAAGATACTTTGACCCAATAACTCAAAACAAAATTGAAGAGATTGATTCGGTAAAACTATTCCTGTCTGATGTAAATAAACCATTAAAAGAGAGCAGTAATCTTCTAAATATTATACCTAAAGAGACAATAGTTATATTTGAGGATTGTGATGATATAAGTTATAAGTTAAAGCAATACTTTAAAGATGATATAGAAGCAGGTTACGAAAGAGTACAAAATGATGATAAAATATCTGTTGAAGAGAAGTATTATAGTGTATCTGATATTGAAAACTTGTTAAAAGAGTTTATAGTTATTAAAGATAGTATCTCCGATTCCCGCTTAGATGTTAAGTTTAACATAAAAAATCAAAGCTCATACAGTTATGATTTTGATACATTCAAAGATCAACTTAAAAACGATATACACAGAGGTTTTAACTCCTTCATTACCTGTGACAACCCCGGTCAAGCAGAAAGATTTGGAGATCTTTTTGATCCTTCACTTTCATCAAATCCTAAGTTAAAAATTGTTGTGGCAGGTTTACATAAGGGGTTCATTTTTCCCGAAGCAAACATTGCACTATACACAGATCATCAGATCTTTGGCAGAAGCAGAAGAGCAAGACAGCATAAAAAATATAAGAAAGCTATCCCTCTAAAAGAGGTAAAAAAACTATCTTTTGGAGATTTTGTGGTACATATGGATCATGGAATAGGTCAGTTTGGTGGTCTTGAAAAGATAAGTGTAGCCGATTCTGTTAGAGATGTTATTAAAATCTATTACAAAGATAATGATATACTCTACGTAAAACTTGACTCAATAGATATGATACATAAGTATAATGCTTCCGAGGGTATGGAGCCGACTCTTTCAAAACTTGGTGGGAAACAGTTTACAAGAGTTAAGGAGAAGACAAAAAAATCTATAAAAGAAACAGCAAGAGAACTTATAAAAATATACGCTCTTAGAAAAGAAGCAAAAGGCTACGCTTTTCCGGAAGATACTGTTTGGCAGGGAGAGATGGAGGGTTCTTTTGAGTTTGAAGACACACCGGATCAATCAAGAGCAACAAAGGATCTAAAGAAGGATCTGGAATCTACTATGCCTATGGATAGGCTTGTATGTGGAGATGTGGGTTTTGGTAAAACAGAGATTGCAGTTAGAGCGGCTTTTAAGGCGGCTGTTTCCGGAAAACAGGTTGCAGTTCTTGCTCCTACAACTATATTGGTTCATCAACATTTTCAGACCTTTAAATCTCGTATGGAGAAGTACCCTATAAAGATTGACTCTTTATCAAGGTTTAAGAGTAAAAAAGAGCAAACTGAAATATTAAATCAACTCAAAGAGGGTAAGATTGATATTATTATAGGAACACATAGAGTTCTTTCAAAAGATGTAGAGTTTAAAGATCTTGCTCTTCTGATTGTAGATGAGGAACAGAGGTTTGGAGTTAAGCATAAAGAAAGAATTAAGGAGATGAAGGTTAATATTGATGTTCTAACCTTAACGGCAACTCCAATTCCCAGAACTCTACACATGTCACTAATGGGTGTAAGAGATCTAAGTTTAATAAATACACCACCAACAAATAGGTTACCGGTAATAACTGAGATACACACATACAGTGATTCAATCCTGTTTGAAGCTATAATGAAAGAGAAGGATAGAGGTGGTCAGATCTATTTTCTTCATAATAGGGTAGAAACAATTGAGACCATTAGAGCAAATATTGAAAGGGTTACTCCGGATGTAAAGGTTGTTGTTGCCCACGGGCAGATGAAACCTAAAGATTTGGAAAACATAATGATAGATTTTCTCCACAAAAAGTATGATCTATTACTGGCAACCACAATAATTGAGAATGGTGTAGATATATCCAATGCAAACACTATAATAATCAATGATGCCCAAAAATTTGGACTCTCTCAACTCTATCAGCTAAGAGGAAGGATAGGAAGATCCCACAGACAGGGTTACGCATATTTTTTAGCCCCACCTCTGTCAAAACTAAATGCAACAGCAAAGAAAAGGTTGGAAACTATAAGTGAATTTACGGATCTAGGATCAGGGTATCAGATAGCAATGAAGGATCTTGAGATAAGAGGAGCCGGAAATCTTTTGGGTAAAGAGCAGAGTGGATTTATAGAGAATGTTGGCTTTGAACTCTATACAAAAATTTTGGAAGATGCTATTCAGGAGCTTAAAAAAGATGAGTTTAGTGATATTTTAACAAATGTTGAGATAAAGGAGAAGATATATAGAACGCAGGTTAATTTAAGAAAAGCTACCTACTTACCTGAAGAGTATATTGAACAAGACTCCGAAAGAGTTGAAGTGTACAGAAGAATTATGTTAATTTCCAATGCTAAAGATCTCTCTTGTATAAGAGATGAAATTAGAGATAGGTTTGGAAAGGAACCGGATGAGGTTAAAAATCTATTCTCAAATATAAATTTAAGCATTGAATTTGGAAAAATTGCAGTTAAGAATCTAACACTTTTAGAGAAAACTCCTTTTCACTGGTACTTTAAGATGATAATTGATACCGTTGAACTGGAAAAGGTTGAAAGAACAGAGGTTGCTCTCATTTTAGAAGAGAATATTGATAGATTAAGAGATAGTGGTAAATACAGTATCAAAACGGAGAAAAATGGATCCATATTATACTTTTACCCCGAAGATACATCTATGGCAAGAGATAAATTTGCAATTGAGATATTGGAGGAATTAACAAGAGAGGTTTAACAGTAAAATAAAGAGAAAAACAAAAGGATCATCTACTTCTGAAGATTCTCTTTTAAAATTGAGTTTACACAAGATTTATTATGAGATTATTTAGAATGAGATAGAGATCTATTGTAATCATACTTACTGAGGCTGTAGTGATATACAGTAATAATCTTTTCTTCAAATAATTTAAACAGGATCCCCTTTTTAAACTTAAAAGAGAAACCAAACTTCTCAATAATCTTTTTAGATTTAAGGTTATCTTCAAAATGACCACAACAGACTAAATCTAAGTTCATATCATTAAAACAAAAATCTAAAACCCTTTCTACAGCTTCAGTGGCAAACCCTCTTCCCCAATAATTGGGATTAAGAACATAACCTATGATTCTATGATTCAACCCTCTATCTTTTTCATCAGATTTTGATCTATGGATACCTATACTACCTATAACTTTTTTTTCAGATTTCAGTTCTATAGCAAAAACATCATCATTTTTAATAAACATATTTATTATCTTCTTACTCTCCTCCTCATTTTTGTGTGGTAACCAACCGGCATTCGGACCAACCAAATCACTTTTTGCATATTCAAAAAGATCTTTAGAGTCGGATAAATTCCAATTGCGAAGTATTAACCTTTCTGTTTCTATCTCTTTCATAAGTATAGTAGTTTCCTTTAATTAATTTTAACCTTCGTTCTCAATATAAGCATTTATACAATATTTAATGTAATAAATATCTGTAAAAAAAGTTTGTACCCTGAGGTTCTCGAAGGTAAGGAGAACCAACTATATAATTATACCCTTCGAGAGCCTCAGGGTACAGGTATAAGTTGTATTGGTTTAATTGTTATAGAAGCCAGTCTATTACTTTTACATTGGACTCAAGTTACAATTAGTAAACGAGTAATGAAAAACCGTTGGAAAGAAGAAACTATAAACTGAAACCAGAACGGCTAAAAAACAAGTAGTTCAAGGCGAAGCAAGCTTGAGTAGTATGTTAATAACAATATAAAATTTAACAATTTTGCCAGTATAATTTTTAACAGTTTTGTTAAGTTGATTTAATCATTTTAATAGCATCTTTTGTTCTGTAC
>PDON01000048.1 GCA_002742935.1 Candidatus Cloacimonadota bacterium
GTACAGAACAAAAGATGCTATTAAAATGATTAAATCAACTTAACAAAACTGTTAAAAATTATACTGGCAAAATTGTTAAATTTTATATTGTTATTAACAGCTAACATTATCGTAGATATTTTATGGCTTTGTCCTAATTCTACTTTCGCTTCTTTATTGTAAAAAGTTGTAAAAAATGTTAAATTTATGAATGGTAGATAGTAATTTATGGGATATTAAAAGTTACTATACTTAATTCTGCCAGGCATAAGTGTAGTTCTGTAACTAAATTTATCCATGTAAAATAAATTTAAAAGAAGGCTCATCTATTATGAAGAGGATGATTATTTTAACAATTTTTATCTACACTCTTTTTCTCAAAGGAGAAGCTCAACCATTTAATTTGAAACTGGAAAAAAACTCTTTTGATTTCAACTATATTCCGACACTAACTCTATTTCCAATAGCAGGTAATATTAGTTACAATAGGATTTTTTATACTGATTTGGACTATTTTTTAGAAGCTAGTATTGGATGTGAAGCTATTTTTGGATGTTGTTTTGCAATTTCTCATGGAGTAACTCTAAATTACGGTTCTAATGGATCAAACTATCTACTCCTTGGATTAAATGGAAAATATGTAGATGGTTCAGAAATAGAGAAAGGAGGAGCTCCTAAATTTTATAAGGGATACATACCTCCTATTTTACCTTTAGTTGGCTGGAAATATGTTATTAATGATCGGTTTTCTTTTAAATTATGGGGAAATATGGCTACCAATATTGATTTTTCAGTTTCTGGTGCTATATTTTACATTGGTTTGAATTATCGGTTTTAATTTAAAATTGAACTTCAATAAATCTTAGGCTGAGAACATGCCAAATCAACTCATTGTACTACTCGCTTCTGGTCAGTCTGAGTTTTTAAGGCAATCTCTTCTTCTCACTTTTCAGAGAAAAGAAGCCCAAAGGGCAGATGAGGGTTGAACAAACAATTAAGATTAAACCGATCGTGAATCTAATATAAGCTTTATGCCCCAATTATGTTTTTGCTTCTCTTTTATAAGAAAAAGAAAATCTTTTGTTTTTTTGGCGAAAGGAGTACCATTATTTAAAAAATATTAATTAAAAAAGCCCACCAATCGGTGGGCTTTTTTTAGATAAATAAAATTTATTTCTTTTCCTTTAAGGTTCCATAAGGATCATACTCAATAGGTCCGTGTGGGAATGTTATAGATTCATCTTTTTTAGCTTCTTCAAGCTTTTTAGCTTGTTCTTTATCATACCACCAATATGAGATAGGTTCACTCCAACCTCCGGTATAACCAATAATATGATCCGGCATACCAAATTTATTCCAATATACAGCTCTCAAACTGTATGGAGCATACCAACCATCAGCATAGTGAACAGAAGAGGTTACAATCTTATCAATTTCTCTAATTGCTTCAATTCTTTTTTGCTCATCAAACATTTTATCATACTCATTACATATTTCATCAACTCTATCGCTTTTGAAACCTGTAATATTGTTGGTATTGTTTACATCTGCATACTTAGAGTGAAGAGATGTTTCAGGATTTGGGAAGAATAGTCCACCCCAACCTGTATAGTGAATCTTAAATCTTCTCTCATTTATAGCTTTAAAAGTAGTATTTCCGTCAGAGATCTTAAGATTAAGTTTAATACCTGCAGCTCTTAAATCTTCTTGGTATGGAGTAAAGATTCTTTCAGTTCCTTGATTTATCATCATATCAAGTTCAAATCTTTCACCATTACTATTTATTCTATAACCTTCAGCATCTCTATTTTTCCAACCTGCTTTATCAAGAAGTTTATTTGCTTCATCAGGGTTGTAGTCAATTCTAGGGTTATCTTTATTCTCATAGATTGAACCCGGATATAGAGATCTGATTTTAAAATACTCATTGTAGAAAAGTTTTTCTCTAAGCTCTTCAATATTCCAAAGCATAGCAAAAGCTTTTCTTATATCAATATTGTCAAAAGGAGGCTTCCTCATGTTGAAAGCGATTCCTGAGTGTCCCTTAGGACTATAGTTATAAACTTTAAGTTTCTTAACAAGACCTCTCTTAAGAGCGTCAAAGCTAGGAACAGGGTTTTTATCATTAAATTCGTTAACCCACCATTGAGCTCTAATTACAGGATAGAAATCAATCTCACCTTTTTTAAACTTCTCTTTTGTAAGAACCTCATCTCTAATAACAATAATATCAAGTTGATCAAAGTTATAAAGACCAACATTTGATGGATATTTTTCAGCCCAGTAATCAGATCTTTTTCTAAATGAGATCTTTTTACCCTTTATTGTATTACTCTCATCAAGAACATAAGCTCCGGATCCAGGTAACATCTTCCAATTATACTTTTCCATGTAACCTTTACCATCAACTTTTTTAAGGTGATGAGAAGGATATATTTTTAAACCAGTGAAGTATAAGAAAAGTCTCCAATTAAGCTTTTTAGCTTTAACCTTTAAAATATATTTAGAGATTATCTCAGGCTCTTCATATTGACTATATGTCTGTACTGTAGATGGAGATAGAGTACCTTCATCAGTGTAAAGCTTCCAAGAGTATAAAATATCTTCAGCAACAACAGGTTTTCCGTCACTCCATCTTGCATTAGGGTCAATTCTAAACCAGAAAGTTTGTTTGTCATCCTCTATTTTCCAGTGGGTTGCAAGACTTGGTTTATACTTTAATGTTTTTGTATCCAATCCTAAAAGAGATTCATAAACCAGACTTCCCATTAAACCATTAACTTGAGTATTTGTTAATCTACCAACAGTTCTGTAGTTTGAAGGGAACTCATTTAAAGCAATAGTAAACTTTCCACCTTTTTCAGCATTAGGGCTACCATCAGATGAATTATCTGTGTTTGTTTCCCAACCAAGAGATTCTGCTATCTCCTCAAAACCGGCACCACCCATTTCAGCAGATACCTTAGGGTCAGCTCCAGGGGCTGTTTTGTGTTTAGCTACAGAAACAGGACCGCTCGAAGCAAACTTTTCAGACTTTTTCATGGTAGAGCTTTTACCCTTAGATTTGATAACTCTCTTTGATGAGTTACTATCTCCTCCGCAAGAAACCAAAAGCATTGCCACGATTGATAAAATCAGTAGTAACTTTGTTCGTTTCACAATAATTTCTCCATTTAAATTTTAACTTTTTTGCTTTGGTAGTAAAAATAAGAAAATAATATCTGTTATGAAACAAATTTATATTTTAAAATCAATATTTTAATAGAGGAGCAATAATTTTTTTTTTAGATTTGTATAAAAACTACTCATCTTTAGAAAAATAGTTTACAAATGCCGAAACAAGTGTGGCAGCCGGAATTGCTTCAGTCATAGGAAGAGTACAATATACGCCTCCTAATAGTATGAGAGCAAATCTTGTAAATTTATCAAGATTATAGAATGATGTAATATAGAAGGTTATTATAGCTCCGGCAAATATACCTACATACAACCCCATTGGACCAAAAGTTGCCAAATCTGCAAGATCTAAAACCATACCGCCGGCAATGGGTCCTATAACCTTGTATACCCTCTTTGGTCGCTTGGTTTTTTTTACTAACTCTTTATCCTTATTTTCTTTCATAGTCTTGGTTACTTTCCTTATTTAAAACATCATCTTTTGATATAATCTTTTTTGATGAGAAGCTTAGCCAAAACCCCAATAGAACTAATATAGCCGAAAAAGTTAAGGAATCAAACATTGTTATTTTCGTTATACAGGTTCCATTTATCTCTTGAAGACATCGGGAAAGAGGAATAATCGGTGCTTCAGGATCTTTCTCCATTATAAATATTGAAAAAATGGGAACAATAACTCCCAATGATATAAATATTTTTGGTAATACAGGTTCTTTACTCTCTTTCATAACCATTATCTCTGTAATCTTTAAAATTTATACTAAAACTGTAGTTCTGGTTACCTATTTTCTTATAAACTCTATTTTAACAACTTTTATCTAGTTTTTATTATAGTCTATAAATTAAAAAGCCTGCATAAAATATTAGCAGGCTTTTGTTTGAAAACTTAATCTTACATTTTAGCCATTTTTATAGCTAGATCAACAACCCTGTTTGAGTATCCAAACTCATTATCATACCAAGTTAAAATTTTAACAAAGTTTCCATTTATAACCATAGTAGATAAGGAGTCAAATATACTTGAATGAGGATTACCTATAATATCAGAGGAAACAATAGGATCTGTACAATACTCTAAGATCCCTTTCATTTTACTTTCTGCAACCTCTTTTATACTACTATTAATCTCTTTAATAGTGGTATTTTTCTCCAACTCTACAGTAAAGTCAAGAAGAGAACCATCTTGAATAGGAACTCTGGTAGATATCCCCTGAAGTTTACCTTTTAGTTCGGGAAGTACCTTTGTAACGCTAATTGCAGCTCCTGTAGTTGTAGGTATAATATTTTGACCGGCAGTTCTGGCTCTTCTCAAATCTCTATGTCCAAAGTCTAAAATCCTTTGATCATTTGTGTAGGAATGGATAGTGTTCATATAACCTCTAACTATTCCAAACTTATCATTTAAGATTTTAGCAATTGGAGCAAGGCAATTTGTTGTGCAAGAAGAGTTTGAAACAATTTTATCTTCAGCTTTTAGTTGATTATCATTTATACCAAGTATTATTGTATTATCAACATCATCTTTTGCAGGTACGGTTAATATAACTTTTTCTGCACCTGCCTCAATATGTTTCATAATCTGCTTCTTTTCCTTAAACACGCCGGTAGATTCAATAATATACTCAGCACCGAGTTCTTTCCATTGAATCTTAGCAGGATCTTCTGTTGAAGAAACCTTAATCTCTTTACCATCTACAATAATAGAGTTATCTTTAGTTTCAACGATACCTTTAAATTTACCACGAGTAGAATCATACTTTAAAAGATGTGATAGGGTCTTAGGATCCATTAAATCATTGATTCCAACTATCTCAAACTCCTCTTTTCTTTCTTGAAGAAGTCTAAAAACAGTTCTTCCAATTCTTCCAAATCCATTGATTCCTATTCTCTTCATAGAATCTCCCTTTTAGGCGTTATCAATCTTGTGCATATGCTTTATTAACTGTAATAGACTATTTGAATAGCCATATTCATTATCGTAAAAAGCTAAAATCTTAAAGAATCTGTCGTTTAATTGAATACCCTCTCTAGCTGCAAAAATTGAAGTGTAAGGGTCAGCTATAAAATCAGATGAAACAACAGGATCATTAATATACTCCAATACACCTTTCATATAAGTTTCTGAAGCTTCTTTCATCTTAGCACATATTTGATCGTAGCTTGTAGCTTCTTTAGTTCTTACGTTTAAATCTACCAAAGAAACATTTGCAACAGGGATTCTGTATGAAATTCCTGTAAGTTTTCCCATAAGCTCAGGAATTACTAAACCAACTGCTTTTGCTGCACCTGTAGTAGAAGGGATAATATTTCCAAAAACTGAACGACCAACTTTCCAATCTTTCATAGATCTTGCATCAACTGTTTTTTGTTTTGAAGTTGCAGCATGGATAGTTGACATAAATCCTTCCTCTATACCCCAATTATCATTTATAACTTTAGTAACCGGAGCAAGACAATTTGTTGTACAAGAAGCATTAGAAACAACATTCATCTCTTTTTTATAATCTTCATTGTTTACTCCCATTACAAAAGTAGGTGTTTCTTTATCTTTTGCAGGTGCTGAAATAATAACCTTTTTTGCACCGGAATTAACAATGTGTGTCATAGCAGTTTCTGTAGTAACATAAGCACCTGTTGCCTCAATAATATACTCAGCTCCACACTTAGTCCAATCAATTGCTGTTACATCGCTCTCGCTGTATACAGGAACCTTTTTCCCATTAATTACCAAGCCATCTTCATACCTTTCTATACTCTTTGGGAATCTTCCAAATGTAGAATCATACTTCAGCATGTAGGCAAGATAATCTAAATCTGCGTTCCTAACATTGATTCCTGCAATTTCAATACTCTCTTCACTCATTGCAGCTCTAATAACTACTCTTCCGATTCTTCCAAAACCGTTGATACCTACTTTGATACTCATCTCATATTCTCCTTAAGTTAGAAATACCTATGTGGTAGATATTTTAATGTGGTATTAACCAATACCCTACCTTTTTATCCTGAAATATAAACTTTTTTTTATCAATGGTCAATCTGTTATAAAGTTAACAATAAAAAAATATACAGTCGATTGTAATTCATAGATATAAAGATATGACTTTTTTACTTAATGTAAGTAAAATATAGTGTTATCTTTAATATCTTAAAAAAGAGATAATCTCTATAAAATGTTGAATTAAACAAATAGGAAAAGTATGGCTGAAGCAGATAATAAAATAATATATTCCATGTATAAGGTGTCAAAAAAACATGGAACCAAAACCATAATAAAAGATATATCTCTTTCATATTTTTACGGTGCAAAGATTGGTGTTTTGGGATTGAATGGATCCGGAAAGTCAACTCTTCTTAAAATTTTAGCCGGAGTTGATAAAAATTATGAGGGTCAAACCCATATCCAACCGGGATTTACCATTGGTTATTTGGAGCAGGAACCTCTTGTTGATGTTGATAAAACTGTTAAAGAGGTTGTTGAAGAGGGTGCTATTGAGACTATTAACCTTCTCAAAGAGTTTAACGAGATTAGTGAAAAGTTTGCTGAGCCTATGAGTGATGATGAGATGAATAAACTAATGGAGAGGCAGGGTGAACTTCAGGATAAGCTGGATGCTGCTGATGCTTGGGATATTGATTCAAAGCTTGAGATGGCTATGGATGCTTTAAGATGTCCACCTTCAGATAGTAGCGTTAAGGTTCTTTCTGGTGGTGAAAAGAGAAGGGTTGCTCTCTGTAGACTTCTTCTTCAAAAACCGGATATTCTTCTTCTTGATGAGCCTACAAATCATCTTGATGCTGAAACAGTTGCATGGCTTGAACACCATCTTCATGATTACAAAGGTACTGTTATAGCAGTAACTCACGATAGATATTTTTTGGATAATGTAGCAGGATGGATTTTAGAACTTGATAGGGGAGAGGGTATCCCTTGGAAAGGTAATTACTCATCTTGGCTTGATCAAAAACAGCAGAGACTTTCTTTAGAGAAGAATAGAAATCTTGAGAGGGAAAAAACGCTTGAAAGGGAGCTTGAATGGATTAGAATGTCTCCCAAGGGTAAAAGAGCTAAATCAAAAGCAAGAATTTCAGCTTTTGAGGAGCTTCAAAATCAGGAGGTAAAGGAGAAAATAAAAGATCTTCAACTCTATATACCAACAACTTCAAGATTAGGAAATATTGTTGTAGAAGCTGAAAATCTAAAAAAATGTTTTGGAGAGAGGGTTATTTTTGATGAGATGAACTTCAATCTTCCTCCGGGAGGTATTGTTGGTGTTATTGGTCCTAATGGTGCCGGAAAAACCACTCTTTTTAATATTATAACGGGTAGTGAAAAACCTGATTTTGGTTCTATCAAAGTTGGAGAGAGTGTAACTATTGGATATGTAAATCAGAGTAGAGATGATCTTGATCCCGAAAAGACCATATGGGAAACAATCTCCGGTGGTAATGATATAATAGATATTGGAGAGAATAGAGTAAACTCAAGAGCTTATGTTTCAAGATTTAACTTTAGTGGTTCTGATCAGCAGAAAAAACTTGGAATTCTTTCCGGTGGAGAGAGAAACAGGGTTCAATTAGCTATGATTTTAAAGGAGGGTGCAAATCTTCTTCTTCTTGACGAGCCTACAAATGATCTTGATGTTAATACTATAAGATCTCTGGAGGAGGCACTTTTAAACTATGCAGGTTGTGCTGTTGTTATTAGTCATGACAGATGGTTTTTAGATAGAATTGCCACCCATATTTTAGCCTTTGAAGGTGATTCAAAAACCTATTTCTTTGAGGGGAACTATAGCGAGTATGAGGCAAATAAGAAGAAGAGATTAGGAAAGGATTCAACCATTCCTAAGAGGATCAAGTATAGATACCTTACGAGAGATTAGTCTTTTCCCGGTATTTTAAATAAAAATGGTTTCTCAAAAGAGAAACCATTTTTATTTAAAGATTTTTAAAATTTCCTGTTTTGGTAAGTTATTTTCTCTTTTTTGATGCTATTTGATCATAACTCTTTACCCTTTGAGGTTCTCCATTAATCTTAACCTTATAAATATTTTTCGGCGTTTTAATAATCTCATGACCAAAAGATCTAAAGAACTTAATTTTAGGAACTTTTATCTTCTCTCTCACCAAAACTAATGAGGGTTTAACTGGCTCAATTTTTATAACAAATGTATCCGTATTGTTGTTTTGAGAGTACAATCCCAATGTAGCTAATAAAATAATTATTACTAAAAAAAATTTCATAATCTACCTCAAATAACCTTTTTTTAGTATTTCGTACTGTTTCTTTTCACCTTTTCCCATCTCTTCATTAATCTTAACAATTTTTTTACGTTTTACAAAGTTTGTTTTTTCGCTAAAATTATTTTCTAAAAGATCAACTTCTAAATTTACATATATACCGTTACTTGATTTATCAGTATCAATACAATATAATATTAAAGAGTTGCTACCCTCGTTTAAACCTTTAAAAATAGAGGTTGTTCTTAAATAATCCCAATTTTCATAATCATCATCATAGAGATCAGCGTACGTATCTTTTTCATCTTTGATTATCATATCAAAGTAACTTTTAGAGTTGATACGGAAACCATACTTATCGTCAGCTGCAATAGAAATTGTAGCATCTAAAGGAGGAGTTGAAAGATTGAAATCTTTTCTGAATATTATTATTCTAAAATCCTCTGTCTCCTTAATGCTGGTCCAAATCCAATCTCCAATACTCTTATTTATATTAGAGTCATTTTTTAGTACAAATTTATCTTTAATAATAGGTGCTTTCCAAAGGGAAGAATCTGTAGTCTCTTTATCCCAATCTTTTACAAATTTATCTGAAGTTAACCATGATTTATCAGTATATATAAATCTTTTCTTCTCTTTTAAACCAAATTGCTCAAAATAATCATAAGGAGCTCTTTTCATAAGTTGGTAAAAAATAGGGTTTAAATTGTCGTTAAGGTAGTTTTTATCTTCACAATACTCTTTCAGTTGATCCAATATTTCAATAGAGATATTATTTATATCACTTCTGTTTTGATCGTAACCATTTATATACTCATCAGCCTCATCAAGATACATCTCAAAGAATATTTCGCTTTTTGCAAGATCTTCATTCAATCTTATTTGAGCATTCTTATTGTACTCTGAAAACTCATCTAAAATATCTACAAAAGCCAAAACTTTTTCAATGTAATAGTTGTAAAATTTTTCTCTATCAGTATCAGATTTAATTTTACTATCATTGTTTTTGTAAGTATCAAGACCAAACTTAACATATTTTTCTACATACTCAACCATTGATTCTAAATTTTCATGAACTCTATAGAAAGGTTCTTTTCCATTTAATCTAACAAGAGTTGGTTTTACATAACCATCTTGATCTCTTCTAACTCTGTACTTTATGAGTTTAGTAAGTTTTTCATCTTGTCTCTTGTACTCAGAAATTACATTTCTAGTAAGTCTGGTATAGATATTTATCAAAGTTAGAGGTAGAGCTTCAACCCTTTCCTCCGATTTTTTTATCCAAGAGTTTTTTATACTAAAATCTTTTGAGTATTTGATATTTTCATTGTATGCTTCAATCGCTTTTTCAATAAGTGAAACAGATATTGATTGAATTATAGCATCATACTCATCAAAAAATGTTAATGAATAAGTTTTACTGTCTAGGCTTTTTCTGTCAATACTGGTATATGTTTCTATTAGATTATCATATAGAGTTCCTAGCTTATAGTTTAGTTCACTTATTTTTGCTTTAGCTTTATTAACTAATCTCTCTGTTTTTTCAATAGTATCATCACTTTCAAGCATTAGCTTAAGATCCAACAAATTACTATCTTCAGGATTTCTAGAAATTCTATCATTTATCTGAGATATTTGACTTTCAAGGTATGAGTTCCATGCAGATATAAATTTTTCAATATTCTTGAGAGAGAGAAGATATTGCTTTTTAGATATACCATAAAATGATACAACATCATCAACAATACCATTTTCACTTGCTAAACGCTCTTCAAGTTTTCTCAGATTAAATCTCTTCTGCTCATATCTTGCAGTTCCAAAATCTTCAAATATTTCAGCTATTCTTATTAATGACTGTCCATACTCCTTTTGATTGTAAGATATAACCTTTTCATAACCTTTCTTTAGAGTGTTTAAAAGTTTATCTTTCTGTTTGATCTTCTTATCAAGTTGAGCTAGTGATTTTACTCTGTCAAACTTAATAGCTTTGTACTCTTTAAATTTATCTTCTAATAGATTAAAGTGTGCCTCTGAACCGTAAAATAGAGAGTTTGTTATATCTTCCTTGTTTTTCAACTTCTTGAAAGCATTAAAAGCTTTTTCATACTCTTCTAAACTCTTCCTACTATTGTTACTTTTTTTATAATGTTTTGCATTATCATAAAAACTTTTAACGGATACAACAGATCCTGAAAAATTTTCACCTATGAAACTATTTAGTTCAAGAACATTTTTTTTATCACCGTTCTTTTTATAGAGGGATACAAGTTCATTGTATCTGGCTATCTTTTTATCTTTTGTCTCTAACTTTGTAAACTTATTAATATATTTTTTGTTAAGGTCGATAGATTTGTTGATATTACCACCTTTTTTATAGTAATAAGCTCCATTTGAAAGATTTATTTTGGATAGATTTTTCTTGTTGAAATTAAAATCAGGAAACTCTTTGTAAAATCTTTCCAAAAGCTTTGCTGCAAGCAGATATCCATCCTTTTTATCCTTTATAAAGCCCTCTTTATAAAAATTATACTTTTCCAGAGAATCTGAAACGGTATATGCAAGTCCATTGAGAGCTAAAGGAGCAATTCTTACCTTTTTTTCATCAACGGAATTATAATACTTATTTAGTATTAAATAATATATCTCAACAACCTTTTCCCAATCTTTTACTTTTGAGAATAGGGTTACAGCTTTCCATAATGCTGCAGGGGCTGAGTTGTCGCTCATATTTTCCTGAACAGATCTATAGTAATTTTCTGCTGCACCAAGAAGATTGTTTCTCTCCTCTTCAAACTTTGCTATTCTTATTATAGATTGGAACAACTCCTCTTTAACAAACTTCTTTTCCTCTTCATTGAGATTTTTTAGTTTAGAGAATCTTTTAACTATTTTTTCACTATTGTAAAGCTTTTTACTGTTATTATACTGTTCAAAAAGCATTCTATACGCTTTTTTACCCTCAAAACTTTCCGGATATTCCCTTATAATTCTTTCCAGTATATCAACATTTCTTTCATACTCTTTCTTTTCAAAGCAGATTAGAGCTGCACTGAACAGATACTCTTTTGACTTGGGATCTTTGGGAAAAAGATCCGCATAATTTACAAAGGCTTTGAACTGTAAAGAATCCCCTTTTGTAAGAGATCCATAGGAGGAGATCATTGAGATCAATATGCAAAATACTATTAACTTATTCATTCTCTTTTGTCTTACTTTGTTCTAATTTTCTAATTTTTCCTGCCATTATAATAGCGTTTCTTGCAGCTTTTTTAGAGCTTAAGTTTAAGCCACTGTCTTTATCTTTAAAGGAAGTGGTCAAGCTGTCTCTGGAAAGATCCATAAAGATCTCATAAGACTCCAGAGGTTTATTAAGATTGTTACCTAAAATAGAACCTTTGTACCATTTTAATCTGTAACAATTTGAATCTGATGGTAATTCATTTATGTATCCGTTAATCAAAGATACTGTTTCGGCAAACATCTCTTTATTGTTACTTTTTTGAGCCCTAACTTGAAGATTGTTAATATTAAGAAGCATATTTTTTGATATCAGAGAGTCAACAGAGAGGTTTTTTCTTTTATCTCTATTATTTCTATCCCAATATTGACCTCTCTTGAATTTTGAAAAAAACCTATTCCTCTCAGAATATAATTTTCTTTCTCTTTCTTCACCTTCCAAGGTAATATTTTCTTCATGAGATTTTATTATCTCTTCTTGAATTAAAGGAGCATTTTCATATCCGGGATACAGGTTTAGAAGGGAGTCAAATGATGCTATTGCTAAATCATAATCACCACCATCTTTATATATGTAACCAAGTTTTTTAAAAATTTCACTTCCATAGTGGGATAAAGCTTTTTTACCCATATCATCTCTTGTAGCTATATGTTCTTTTAGAGAAGAAGCAGACATATTTTCATCTTTCCATGGTCTATCTCTAAAAGAGAAAGCTAAATACTCTATACATAAGTTGAGCATATTTTCTTTATCCGCATCAACGGATTCGCCATATCTCTCGTAAAGTTCCTCAATTGTTCTTGTAAGATACTTTGTTGCCAGGTCAAAAGAGTAAGTTCTGTAATAGCAAAATGCCAATCTAAACAGTGAGTTATAGTAGTAATCTTTTTCTGTATTATGTCTGTTTACAACTTCTCTGTAATATGAAATACTTTTTCTTACAAGCATACTATCTTTAACAAGATCATTGGTTGGATTTCTTTCAGGGTCAAAATAGTACTCTCCCAGTATAAAGTTACTGGCCTCCGAACAATTACTCTCAGGGTATTTTTTTAAAAGGTTTTTCAGTATAGATATAGCTTTATTAGGTTTTTTTAGAACTTCATAATTTATAAAAGCCTTATTAAACAAAGCATCATCAGTGTATTCCGACTCCGGAAACTTATTTGTCAAGAGGTTGTAATAGTATAAACTATTGTCATATTGAGGTTTATATAAATCAAGTAGATCTCTTTCACTGTTTAACAAATCTCTTCTTGTGAGATTCGGAGCTATTGATTTTAGCATGTTATACAATCTCTCAATATCTTCTCCGTTTAGCTCCTTGGATGAAGCAAGAATTTCATTTATACCTACAATTTTATTATATTGTTTAAGTTCAACATACTCTTCATAGTCATGAAAACTGGATGCAACTCTAAATATAAGTTTTGCCAAAAGATTCCTTTTTGAAGGTGATATCCTTTTATCGGTTAATTTAAAATCACGATCTATTATTCTGTCAAGTTTTCTCTTAATATTTTTAAGTTCTTCAAATTTAAGAGATTGAAGTGAGTCCAGCTCATTATTTAGCTTGGAATACTTTAGATCAAAGCCAACCGGATTAGCCAATAGTGTAGATGTAATAATCAATATTAAGACTATAAACTTATTACTCATTTGTAGTATCCTCCTCTAAATGAAGAAGTTGATTCTCTTTTATTTCAATATCTTTTTCAAGATTGTTTAAATTTTCAAGATCTAAGCTGTTTAGCATATACTTAACAAAACTGAGATCTGACCAATAATCTATTGCAGCATCATTTTTTTCAATTCTATTGGCTCTATTTTTAACTCTTATTATATCTCTCTCAATATTTTTTATAACCTTTACAGAGTTATCTCTACAAACAAGAGAATTAATATAGTCTCTTACATTTCCTACTTTTGCAAACTTATTAGAGATCCCTATTGATTTTTCAATAAGAGTTTCAATGTTATCAATCTCATTTTCACCCTTTTGTATTATATCCCTAATAATTTTTTTCTGATAATCAATTTTAGCAATTTTAGAGAGTTGAGGGTTATATTTTTTTAGTTGTTCTAAGTACTCTTTAGAGCTTTTTAACAAATCCATAAGCTCATCTTTTATTTCAAAGTAGTTTTTATAGTTAGTTTCACTATCTTCCGATCCTAAAATCTTTGATGAAAGAGCATAGTTTTTAGCTATTAGTTTTATTACTTCAATTCTCTCATCTCTATTTTTTTGAGATTCAAAAAATTTACTGTGAAGATCAAGTACTGACTCAAATCCTTGGTTTATTTCATTTCTTAAACCTAGAGCATCGTTGTTGTATCCTTTTAAGGTGTTAGCTTCAAAGTATAGTTCTGTTTTGGGGTTTACATTGAATAAGTAATCTATTAGCTCATTTGATTTTTTATATTCTCCAAAGTTAGTTTCTATCCATGCTTTTGCAATGATTCCGTTTTCAAAAATAGGAGAATCTTCATTTAAATTGGAAAGAAGAGTGAAAATTTCCATCTTTTTTCTTAAATTTTCTTCTGTTGAAGGGAGTATTACTATTTTTTCATTCTTTTCCCTATTCTCAGCTTCCATTCTATTGTACATTATGTAACAACGTTTAAGTAGACAATCATCATAAATATCTCTCTCAAGACTCAATAAATATTTATTTTTGTAAAGTAGCTTATAAATATATTCAGCTTCATCGTATCTTTTTAGTATGGAGAGTAAATTTGCTTTTAAATATTTACTCATAGGAACCATTCCATTTATCTCTTTTACTTTAGAGAGCTCTTCCATGGCATCATCTATACTTTTCTTTATGTTTTCACTTTCCAAAGATCTATCGGATATGACAAATTTTGATATTTTCTGATACAAAGATAAGGCAAGGAGATAGTCGGTTTCACTTGAAAGAGGTTCTCTATCTTTTAAATCTTCTTTGTAATCTCTATATTTTTGGAGCATTAAATCAACATTATCTTTTTTTATGAAAGATACTAAAATAAATCTTTCAAGAGCTTCCTTATAGTACTCTGAGTTTGGGTAAGATTCTAAAATTTCTCTAAAAATAGATTGAGATTCTGTAAAACGGCTTTCATGAAGCAGAGACTCTCCTCTAAAGAAGAGTACATCGCTAATATTTGAATATCCATAGCTGTCAATAATCTCTTTAAACAGTAATTCTGAGAGCTCAAAATCTCTCTTACTATACATTCTTAACGCAAAGTATAGATCATCATTGAACATTTCAAATTTTAATTCTTTCGTTACATTCTTTAAAATGTGACTTTTCAATAATCTTGCTTTTAATAGTTTTATGTGGTATTCTTTTAACTCCTTATCTTTTAACTCTTCGTAATCTTTAGCAATATTTAAACTGTTTTTCGAAACATTTATAGATGAATTAGTTTCAAGAAGGTTATTAAGTCTATCTTCTGAAGGGAAACTAATTTTAATTTGATTCTTCTCCAGTTTTTTCATAGCAGATATGAGGTTATTATTCAAAAATATCAAAAATCTCTCATTTAGAATCATATCTTTTGAGGTTATAAGGTTATCAAGATATAGATTGTATATATCAAGAGACTTATTCTTAAAATCTCTTCCGTTGGAAGAGATTAGGTATTGTATTTGGGATATTAGCAGTAGGATTATTATTAACTTTGTATTGTAAAACTTCAAAACTATCAACCTCTACATTTAAGTTTATTCATTAATATAATATTTTTTATCAAATATGAAAATAATAATAACACTAAATTGTTTTTAAGAACATTTTAATAGTTTTTATATTGTAAATAATTATTTTTATTACTTGTGTTAAACAGATTGTTTTGGTAGTCTATATTGCTATATATACACAATATATAATATAGTGTAAAAATAAATTTTATTTCATTTGAATTTTAATTATATTGTTCCGTAACATTTTATAATGAGTATAAAAACTTTTATTTTATTTGTTATTTTAAACTGCTAATTAAAGTTTTTGTTGTTAAAATATATTTTATGGAGGTTTCTTTTGTTTAATAATTCAGAGTTTTATAAAAGAGCTGTGGTTGCTCTAATTTTCGCTCCACTTATGATAATTTTACCTCTCAACGGTAAAATTTTTTTTATGCCCTTTATACTTTTTATTACTTATTTGGGGTCTCAAGAAATATATAAAATGCTGAAACTAAAATATTCACTTTTCTATTCCGTTATTCCCGTAGTAGCAACATCTTTTCTATATTTTAGAGGTGTTTCAGAATCTCTTACTTTTTCTCTGGTGTCTTTTATAATAATTAGTATAATTTCTATATTTGATGAAGATTCGATAATAAAAAATATTACAGCGACAACCCTATCATTACTTTATGTAGGTATTTTTTCTATGCTTTCCATACCTATTATTGATAAATTTGGGGGTGAGTTTATAGTCCTGATATTCATAACTATATGGAGTACTGATACTTTTGCTTATTTAGGTGGTGTTGCCTATGGTAAAAATAAGCTTTGTCCTAAAGTTAGTCCTAAAAAAAGTATAGAGGGTTCAATTACAGGATTGCTTATGTCTGTTGTAAGTGTATCTATATTCGGTTATTACAACGGAGCTATATCTGTTAAGGAGGGTATCTTACTTTCAGTTCTTCTTTCTGTTTCTGGTCAAATAGGAGATCTCTTTGAGTCTAAGTTAAAGAGGGAGTGTAATGTAAAAGATTCCTCTTCAATAATTCCCGGACATGGTGGTATTTTAGATAGATTTGACAGTTTTCTTTTTGCTGTTCCAACTCTATATGTTTATCTGTATTTCTTTAAGCAGTAAAAAAAAGCCTCCAAATTTGGAGGCTTTTTTATTATTAAATCTTAATAGAAAATACTAAAGATAAGGAATAGAATCACTCTTTAAATAATAGTTGGAATTAGAGTTTTCATGAACTATTGATAAGATATCATTCCTAAAATTAAAATCTTTGATATGTGAAGGATAGATAAGAGTATCTAATGTCTCAAAACTATCTAAAGAGTAGGTTGTAATTGAAGATTTAATCTGATTTTGAGAAGAGATATCTCTAGCTATAAAAAGTTTATCATCATATAAATAAGCTTTTTCTAAGTCAAAAATTGGACTAAAATCATGGATAAGATTAAATTGATAGTCATATATACTTAGACTAGAATTGTAATAGAGGAGCAATCTTGAATCATCTACTTCAAGAGATAGACCATACGTATTAAATTGATAAGGTAAAGTTGATTGAGATATAATAGATAGATTTTCATCATCTATATTTATTAAATAAATATTACTATTATAATCTATAACAACAATTTTCTTATTATTATCAACTAGTTTAACCTTAGTTATATCGTTATCAAAAGGTATTGAATCCAAGACAGCACTATTTGAAAATGATCTTAGTTTTAGTTTTTTCCAAGTAACCTCTAAAAATCTATTTTCATCAACAATGGATACATTAGAATTTTCATCATATAATTTTGTTGATGATAGTAACTCCAATGTTTCTAGAGAGTATGTATCAAGAAAACTATTACCAGAGCTATAAATTTTATCGTTATAAATACATGGATCTGAATTGTATGGTTTTGTATAATGCAATAGAGATAAAACTTCCTTATTACCATTTTCACAATTAAATATATCTAGTTCATAAAATCTTTTATTTGTTAAATAGTTACCTGTAAAGGAACAGGACAGATAATTAATAATATCACATGGTATTAGGTTATACCCTTTACTTCCTTCATATACTACTTCGTTGCTTTCAATATACTTATACTGATCATCAACTTTATAAAATAAACGAATTTTATACTTCATATCAACTCCAAGAGGGATATTGTATATAGTATCAATTGCTTCAAAAATATCTTTGTTTTCAAACTCAAAATAGGATCCAGAAAAAGAGGAGGAATATCCCCCTCCAGAGGAGATCTCTATACACAAATATTAGGGAGTAAAAAGGATGTAGTATAAATAGTAAAAAAAGACGATAAAATAGGTGCTATTTGATTAAATATTTATTATTTTAA
>PDON01000069.1 GCA_002742935.1 Candidatus Cloacimonadota bacterium
CGGTAAATGTTACAACAGAACCTTGAATTTCAGCGAAAATATTACTATTTCCACTTATCGATATGGTTAGATCATCTCCATCCGCATCATTTATGTATGAAGCGAGATCTTTTACCAATGATTCATTCTTACCAAGTAAAAAGATGTCAGGAAGCTCAATAGTAGGAGAATCATTAACAGGGTTAACAACTATCTCAACAGTATCAAATGCAGTTGATTTACTAGCTTCTTCTTTTCCGGATAGATTATTATCATTTACTACTATAGAAATAACCTCTGTTCCATTGTAGTTTGGAGCAGCACTTAACGTTGCTACGAGACCTTCGAATGAAATCATAATGTTACCATTACTACTTGCCGATAGAGTTAGACTATCTCCATCTACATCATTTACATATGGAGAAAGATCAACTACCAGCGAACTATCCTCGTCAAATGTGAAGCTCTCCGGTAGTTCAATAGTTGGAACAGTGTTAAATGAAATTGTTTTAACAAGATCTACACTATTAGCAGGGTTCGCAGTATCGAGAAGGTGGAAAGTAATATCAGAACTAGCTGAAACAGCCGGAGATATAATAGTACCGGTATATGTGAAATTGGCTCTATTTAGATTCATTACTAAAGTTTCGTCATTACCTGTAAGATTATAAGTAGCTTCAATAGTTTCGGGAACTCCGGTCTCATCACTTACAACAAGAGTAAGATTCATATCACTACCAACCTCTCCATTGTTTCCATAAAGGGAAACAAATTGTGGAGCTTCAGTATCCGGAGCAATAGTACCATCGCCAATTTCTACATTATCAATATACCACTCATCGGAGAATTGCCCAATATAGTGGAAACCAATGTAGGCAGAACCGGCATAATCTCCCAGAGAAAGAGAAACCTCAGTCCACACAGCTGAAGGATTTGAACTTACTGAATAGATGGTAGTCCAATTGGTCAAATCTGTAGAGACAGCAACCTCGTGAAGCTGTATGTAACTACCCCATTTAGTTTTTTCCATAAAAGTAAGAATAGAATTTTCTTCTAAATCCACCATAGGGGTGTAAAGCCAAGAATCTTGAGCTCCGTTAACATCATCATGGTAAGCTGATTTACTACTTTCATATCCTTCAGAAGCTTGAGCAAATCCGACACCACTTACAATTGCCCCCCATCCTTCCGGAGGAAAAGTATCTCCTTCAAAATCTTCAAAAAGAATAGAAGAATCAAAATTTCTATCCTTAAAATTTTCACTCAAAGTATCATACGGTGAAATCTTGAGTTTTCCGGTTTCTTTTGCTTCTATACTCTCTTTTCCATTAAGAGAAAGGATAATCATAAAAGCAAAAATGAAAAGATGCTTTATTCTTTTCATTATAACCTCCCTTAATTAACATAGTTATTTTGTGTATAAACAATAAGAAAAATGCACATAAACACAAGAAGAAAGTAAAAAATTAAAAACAAATAAAATTTACTTATATCTATTAATTTCCATTTCTAACACAACTGTTTATGTAAAGTAAATAATATTCTTAATTAAAACAAGGCGAAAATAAAGAAATACTGATTTTAATTAAAAAATAACAAGAAACTCAATAGAGAGAAAAACACATTAAATATATTTGATTAAGAGGAGTAATTTATAGTTTGCCAATTAGATATTTGTTGTTTAGCCTGAATTCGACATAAGTATTTAACTAATATTTAATGTAATAAGTATAAATATATTATAGAAGAAACAGTACCCTGAGGTTCTCGAAGAGAACGAAAACTATAACAATATAGCTATACCCTTTGAGAATCTCAGGGTACAGATATAAGTTGTATTTCTAGCTTTAATTATTATATAAAACAGATTATTGTTTTTGTTTCTATATCGAATTAAGATTATTTAGGGTCTACTAAAAAATCATAAACACTAGCCAGTTAAGATAAAGTCAACTTGATAAGCATAGTCAACAATGGGTAAACTAGCATAGAAAAATTGATTTTACCGTAACTTCAAAATTTTGTATCAAAAAAAACAGACCATAAAAAACTATTCATACTGTAACTTATATAAATTGTAATAAAATCCACCCTTGGCAATTAAGTTATCGTGAGAACCCTCCTCCTTAACCTCTCCCTTATGGAGTACAACTATTCTATCACAATTTCTTATGGTGGATAATCTGTGAGCAATAATAATAGATGTTCTATTTTTCTGAATCTTCTCTATAGATCTTTGGATTAAAATTTCCGTTTCCGTATCAACAGATGATGTTGCCTCATCTAAGATTAAAAGTTTTGGATCAAATGCCATAACCCTTGTAAAAGCTATCAACTGTTTTTCACCAACAGATATATTTGTTCCACTCTCCTTCATAATCTCATTATAATTGTTTGGAAGTTTCTCTATAAACGATTTTGAGTTAGCATTTTGAGAGATAATTCTCAGCTCCTCATCGCTTTTTTCCTCCCCTAGCACAATATTATCCTTTATAGATCCCGAAAATATGAAAAGATCCTGTTGAACTAAACCTATCATAGTTCTAAGTTTTTGAAGAGGAATAGCATATATATCAACATCGTCAATAGTTACAGACCCTTTCGATATAGGGTAGAATCTATTAAGTATATTTATAATAGTTGTTTTTCCCGCTCCCGTAGAACCTACAATGGCAATACTCTCACCATTTCTGATTTTAAGATTGAAATCTTTTAAAACCCACTCATCATCATTGTATGAGAAGTAAACATTTTTAAACTCTATCTCTCCAAAATTATACTCATTGGAATCGTTGGAATAATCCTCTGTTTCAACCTCCATCAAATCAAATATCTTTTCGGAGGATGCCATTGCACTCTGCATAAGATTTATCTTTTCACTTATCTCCTGAACAGGTTGGAAAAATTTCTCAATATAGGCAATAAAAGCAACTAAAGTACCAATGGTCATACTATCTGCCGAAATAAATCTGGAACTAAAAAATAGAACGGTTCCAATTGTTCCAAATCTCAGAACTGAAAATGTAGGTCTGAAAAATGAGTTTAAAATCATCTGTTTATAAGATGCTTTATAGTGGTTATCATTACTTTCAAGAAACCTCTCTTTTTCTCTATCTTCCTGATTGAATAGTTGAATTACCCCCATACCTGTAATGGATTCCGAAAGTATAGCGTTAATTGTAGCCAGAGCTTTTCTCGACCACCTAAAAACATTTCTCATCTTTCTCTTAAAGAAAAAGGAGATAAGAAAAATAAGAGGAATAACTGAAATAGTTATAATCGCCAATCTCCAATCAGCAATAAAAAGAACTAAAAATATACCTAGAAGAACAAAAAAATCTTTAAAAAGATTGATCAAGACATCTGAAAAAAATTCATTGAGATTTTTTATATCGTTTGTAACCCTGGTTACCAAAACACCGGTAGGGTTTGTATCAAAAAACTTTATAGGCATCTTTTCCATATGTTTAAAAAGATCCATTCTAATATCGTGAATAATTTTTTGACCTGTCTTAGCCGTAAAAACTATCTGGATATAGGTTGTAATAAAAGCGAGAGTAATAACTATGACAAAAAGAGCCGTATAATATTTTATTCCGTTAAGATCTTTTAATCTAACAGTTTCAACCATTGTAAGATTGAGCTTAGAGAGACTGTTTTCAGAGATAAGAGCATACTCACTATTTTTATATCTCGGTTTAAATTGATCAGAGAGATTAACCTCATCGATTTTATAGATAAAATATTGATCCTCTAATCTATTCCTAATAAGATCTTTTCTAATATTAGCGGTAAATTTATCCTCTTCACCTTTGGGGTAAGCCAAAAAATTTGAATCTAAAATAGTTATAGTTTCACTCTCCTCTATCTCCTTTGGTAAACTTTCAACCTTTAGAGATGAGATTGAATATGTATTGGAGATAAAGCTGTCTATTACATACCTACTTATGAGAGGTAGAGAGATTTCACATACAACAGTTATCAATATTATAAACATTATGAAGTAGATAGAGTATCTGTAATGAGTGGCATACTTTCCAAGTTTTTTTAGTATTACTTTATCAAAAACTTTCTTTTTAATATCCTTTTCAATATCAAACGAGTTACTATTTTTACCCATTTTTCACCTCCTCACCTTCAGATATCTTCTTCTCCAACTGCTGCTTTTCATAGATATCATAGTAGAAACTTCTATTACCAAGAAGTGTTTTATGGGTTCCCTCTTCAACTATTGTTCCATTATCCAAAACAAAGATTTTATCACAATCTACAATACTGCTTATTCTGTGAGTTATAATTATTACAGTTTTGTTTGAAAGAGTTGGCTTTAGATTATCCCAAATCTCTTTCTCGGTTTCTGTATCAACGGCAGAAAGGGAATCATCTAAAATAAGTATTGGAGAATCTTTTAAAAGTGCCCTTGCTATAGCTAATCTCTGCTTTTGACCTCCTGAAAGATTTACCCCTTTCTCCCCAAGTTTTGTCTCAAACTTTTCAGGGAATGAGATAATATTTTCATAGATTCCGGCTGTTTTACTTATCTCTTCAATCTCCCTAAAACCACTGCTCTTTTGGGAGTAATCTATATTGTTAGATATTGAATCTGAAAAGAGAAATGTCTCTTGAGGAACCAAAGAGATAAGATCTCTCAAACTCTTTAAGGTTAAATCTTTTATCTCATTACCATTTATAGAAATTGTTCCGCTATCATTATCGTACATACGACATAGTAGGTTTATAATGGTACTCTTGCCGGAGCCTGTCCTACCTAAAATAGCAATCTTTTCCCCTGCATTAGCCTCAAAGCTAAGATTTTTTATAGCTTCTAAACCATTATCATATTTAAACCCTACATTTTCAAATTTAATATTACACCTTTCTGCTTCTAAAGGTTTTGCATTAGGAAGATCCTTTATCTCCGGCTCAACATCCAAGATTTTATTTATCCTTTCCATTGAGGCTTTTCCTCTTTGATATATGTTGATTATCCAGCCTATGGCAACCATTGGCCATGAAAGAAGACCAATGTAGGTTGTAAAAGCGACAAACTCACCCAAAGAGATTCTTCCAAGTACGGCACCACTTCCACCAAAGTATATTATTATGGCTGTTGCGAACCCTATTATCATTGTCATAGAGGGGAAAAAGAGCCCAAAAACCTTTGCTACATTAACATTTTTTTCCAATACTTCGTTTGAGATATTGGAAAACTTTTTATAATCAAAGGCTTCTCTAACATAACTTTTTATTACCCTTATACCCGAAAAACTCTCTTGGGTTACTCCCGAAAGATCTGAAAAACTATTTTGAGCTTCCTTAAATCTCTTATGGGTCTCCTTACCTAAAAAAGTAATAACAATAGATATTATAGGAAGGGGTATAATAGCGTATATAGTAAGCTTAAAATCTATATCTGTCATAAAAAAAAGTGCTGTAATAGTTAAGATAAGAGCATCAAAAAAGGCTATAAATCCAAATCCATAGATCATTCTGACAGCAGAGATATCATTGTTTGCATGAGCCATCAAATCACCTGTTTTTGAGTTGTCAAAAAACTTTTTATGAAGAGTTAAAAGTTTGGTATAAAAGATAGCCCTAAGCTCCCTCTCTATATTAAGAGCATTACCAACTATAAAGAATCTCCACAAAAATCTGAAAAAAGCAATGGAGAGGGTTATACCTATTAGAGCACCGAGATACTTAAACAGAGCCGAATCCGTTAAACATCCATTGGAAAGATCATCTATTACAAATTGAACTATCTTTGGTATTAACAATTGTAGAAAATCTACAAATAGAAGTGATATAAATCCACCAAGGACAAACCTTTTTCTTTTAAAGAGTATTAAATTTGTTCTTTTAAAAGCACCCATTTTTTAAACTCGTATAATAATTATCTTTTAAGAATTAGTACTATCTATTTCCAAGATAAAGTTACTAAAATATCGATGCTTATTTTAAAAAGAATAATCGAGTTTAGCAAATCTATTTTACAAAAAAAAATCATATTATAGACAACCTTTTAATTAATAAATTGTCTATAGCTATAGAAAGTATAAAAAGGGGGAAAAAATGAAGAGATTAATATTTATAATTTTAATTTCATTTTTTAGCAGTTATGGTAATGACTCTGGACTCATATATGGTAAGGTTACAACTGTTGATGGTGAAACTTTTGAAGGAAATATTCGTTGGGGTAAAGAGGAAGTTATGTGGATGGACCACTTCAACGCTACAAAAACGGATAACGAATTTGAAGATTTTGAACCTAGAAACAAAAAAGAAAGAAAAAGAAAAAAAGGTTGGAAATTCACCGTTGGAGGATTCAAAGTAAGTAAATTTTATTCAGGCTCTTCAAGTTCATATTTTTTTAATCAATCACACTCTTTTGCAGTAATGTTTGGAGATATAAAAAGGTTGGATATTGAGGGAAATGATGAAGTTAAAGTTACTATGAGATCAGGCAAAGTATATAACTTTGAAGGAGGATCTAACGATATAGGAACATCTGTAAAAGTCTATGATAGAGAGATTGGAGAGGTTAAAATAAAATGGGATAGAATAGAAAATGTACTATTTGAAAAAAGTTCATCTTCAATGAAAAAAAAGTTTGGAAAGCCATTATATGGTGAAGTTGAGACAGATGCAGGTAAGTTTGAGGGTTATATAATTTGGGATAAGGATGAAAGACTCTCAACCGACAAGCTTGATGGAAAAAATAGAAATGGAGATCTTTCTATAGAGTTTGAATCAATAAAATCTATTGAAAGAGATGGAAGAGGTGTCAACCTTGTTCTTAAATCCGGTAGAGAGTTCTATTTAAAAGGTACAAATGATGTGAATAGTGGAAACAGAGGTATTGTAGTTAATATTCCTGATATGGGCAGAATTACCTGTGATTGGAGAGAGTTTAAAAAAGTTACCTTTAAAGAGGATCCTAACAGACTTCCCGTATACAATGATTTTGATGACGCAAAGAGGATTAAAGGTTTAGTTAAACTAAAAGATGGCAATAGCTACAAGGGAATTTTAGCTTACGATTTAGATGAGACATGGACATACGAGATGATAGATGGTGAGAAAGATTATATTGAATATTCAATACCTATAAGATTTATAAAATCTATAAAGCCTAAAAATTTCAACTATAGTATGGTTATATTAAAAAATGGTAAAAAAATTAAACTTGGTGACGGTAGAGATGTTTCCGATGATAATGGTGGTATCCTAATAATAGAGGATATGAAAAATAAAGATGCCGTACTTGTTGATTGGAACGATATTGAAGAGATTTTATTTAAATAGAATAAATTAAGTGGTAATTTTGAAGTGATATTAAAACCTTAAAGGGGGTTATTGTGAAATTAAATATATTACTTTTGGTTGCAATTTTTATTCTATCTTGCTCTAAAACTGATCAAAAAAATTACACCATTAAAGAGGTCAATGGCATTAAAACATTTAAGAACGGTACCAAGCCTTCACAAAAGCTGAATATAAAACCTAAAAAGATTTTTACCATAAATGGAGATAATGCAGATTCATTACAAGTTTTAAAGATGCCTATGAAAGTATCAATTGATTCAAATAATAATATCTACATACTGGATGTTATGCAATCAAATATTAAAAAGTATGATTCTAATGGTAATTTTATAAAGGTTATCTCTAAACATGGTATGGGACCGGGAGAACTAACCTATCCCAATGGTATGGTTTTGGTTAAGGATACTATTTATGTAACAAATCAACCCCAGAAAAAGATTGTAAAATTTGATAGAGAAGGAAACTATCTTGGAGATATTTTCATTCCTAATGGAACACCTCAAATGGTTCAAAAAGTTGGAAATAATAGATTTATTGGATATGTTTCATTAATGAACTCAGAGGAACAAAAACTGAATTTTAATCTGTCAATTTTAGATAAGAAGTTTAAAGTTGTTAAAGAGTTAACTCAAAAAGCAATCAAATTTGGTGATACAAATATAAATCTTTTAGACCTTATATATCCATATACAGTTTCAGATAAGGAAATTTTTATTTCATCAAATAGCAATGATAAATATGTAATCAATGTTTATGATTTTAATGGTAAACCGACTTATAATATTGAAAAAAGATATAAAAAATTGACGATTTCAGAAGAGGAGTTGAATAATTTTAACAAAGCTATGAAAAAAGCTGGAGAAAGTAATCCAAATAGTAAAATTAAATATAAAAAAGCAATAAATGATCTATTTGTGGATAATCAAGGAAGGTTGTGGGTTCGGGTTTCAGTAGATAGATCAAAAAACAACAACCAAAACTGTATAATAGATATTTTTAAAGATGGAGCATTCCTAAACAGAGTGGTATTTGACAATATCACCGGCAGTGATTTTTTTGATCCCCTTAACCTAACCTATATTTATGATAATAGAATATATCTTTTTAACACAGAGGATGGCAATCTTTCTGTTTATGAGTATTAAAAATGTCGCTCCGAACCCTTTTTAATTTTCAAAGAGTTCGGAGCATTTTTTTATTAAACTTCTAAAAGAAATCTAAGATTAAAGCGGTTAAAAGTTCCGATAACGAACTACTTCATAACTCTAAAAGTTTTTATCTCGTATGGAGAAAACTCTAAATCTATATTGCTAGAGTTAATACTTTTATTATCACTAATAGATCTTTCCCTTAAATCTGTTTCACAATATTGTGTATACCTAGAATCTACACTAATTGAAGATTTTATATACCTTCCACAAGTTTCATAGATTCTTATTATAGTTCCATTACCATCGTCAGCATCCTTTACAACCTCAATTTTAAGACCTCTATTGTTAAGAGTAAAGAATGATCTCTCCTTTTCAGATGGCAGAACTTCTGATGAGTGAACAATAACTGGAGAGTTGAGATTATGTGCTTTCTCAATTACTATAGACTCCTCAAATGATCTATTATGAGGTAGGTATGAGTAAGTAAACTCATGAACACCCCTATCGGCAGTTGGATCTGGTTCATTTGGAGATCTTAATAGATTTATATCCAAAGTATTACCCTTTACATAATATCCATACTTACAATTATTTAGTAGGGCAAAGCCAAAGTCATAGGTTGAAAGATCTACATATCTGTGAGCCGGAACCTCAAATTTTGCCATATCCCAACTTGTGTTGGAGTGTAAGGCTCTTTTAACATTGCCGTATTGAATCTCAAATGTTGCCATATCTGTATGAATATTGATATTTGAAGAAGCACGAAGCATTTTTCTCTCCTCTTTCCAATCTACAATATTCTCTACTCTAACCTCTTTACTGCCTTTGAATATAGATATAGTTTGCTCAACAATAGAGTTTCCAATAGATATTTTTTGATACCTCTTTGTTTCAAAAATATCATCAACAACAATCTTTGCTTCTAGAAGTTTACCCTTTTTAGGCTCTTGCTCTCTATAAAAATGGTTAACATCCCAAGCTTCCCAATTGTTTGGAAAATCTTCGTAAAGATTAAGATCATTAGCAGGTGCTGTTAAAAACTCCCTATTAAGCTCTTTATCAAAGATTGAAACAATCTCTCCCCTATCTCCAAACTTTATAGAGATAAGATTGTTCTCCATCTCATCAACCTTACTATCTTCAACCTTTGAAACAATCTCTTCATCAGCTTTAATGAGTTTTACAACAGTATACCCCATTGGAGGAACCTTAACAAAAGCCTTGATAAAACTGCCCTCTCTTAAAGATGGTAGAGGAACTCCGTTAGAATCAGCTAGAACAAAAGATCCACCAGCTTCAAATTTAACCAACTCCTCCCTTTCCCAAGAAAGAGTGTTTATAACTATTTTGTATTTACCATTAGGATCAAAACCAAAGTAACTATCTAATATATCTTTTTTTATCTCTTCCAAAGATTTTAAGTTTTTCTTTGAAAGTTCCTGCTCATCTTTATAAACCCAAGTAATAGAAGAACCTGGAAGTATATCGTGGAATTGATTTAAAAGTGTATCCTTCCAAATCTCCTCAACCTTATCTTTAGGGAAGCTATTTGTAAACATAGAAAGAAACTCTGTATCACGAAGTGATAGTTCAAGGTTTCTATTATTCTTTTTTGTAATTGCTTGAGTTGTATAAGTTCCTCTATGAAGCTCTAAATAAAGCTCCCCCTCCCACTTAGGTAGATCATCTCTATTGATTTTTGATGTTTTTTCAAAAAAGTTTTCTGCTGTATCAAATCTAAATTTAGGTGTACCTTCTAGATTCTGTTGTCTTAAACCAAGTTCAATATGTAAGTCAGAAGGACCTCCACCACCATCGCCAACACCGTAGAGGTTTAAAAACTCATTACAGATATCACTCTCTGCAAATCTCTCTTCACTATCAATAAGTTTCTGAGGTATGTTTGAAAGATTATAATCATTTGTCGGAAGAAAATGGGTAAAGATATCACTACCATCTATACCCTTCCATATAAAGGTGTGAAATGGGAATACATTTGTTTCGTTCCAACTAATCTTTTGGGTCATAAAGTAATCTATACCAGACTTTTTAAGTATTTGAGGAAGGGCAGCAGAGTAACCAAATACATCGGGAAGCCAAAGATTTTTTACAGTTTTACCAAACTCATCTTCATAAAATTTAAGACCGTAGAAACATTGTCTAACAAGAGATTCACCTCCTGTAAGATTCATATCAGGCTCAACCCACATAGCTCCTTGAAGCTCCCATCTACCCTCTTTTACTCTCTCTTTTATTTGGGAGTATAGATCAGGATAATCATTTTTTACCCATTGATAAAGCTGAGGTTGTGAAGCACCAAATTTATACTCAGGATACTCCTCCATCATTCTAAGAGCAGTTGCAAATGTCCTACCCCCCTTTCTCCTAGTCTCCCTTACTGGCCATAGCCAAGCAAGATCTAAGTGGGAATGACCTATGGAGTAAACATCTAGAGAACTAGAAACAGCTTTTTTAGAGAGAATATCTTTTGTAATCTCTAAACTTTTACCTATTCCCTCTCCCCCATTGTAAAGATTTATAGCCTTGTTTAATTGGTAGATTATCCTCTTTCTTCTAATTGATTTTTTATCCAAACTCTCAATCATATTATTTAGAGTAAAGAAATCCAACCATAGATCTTTTACCCTATTATCTGTAGTAACAAACTCCGACTTAACAATGGTAAATTTACTTTCAGGACCTCCACCAAATAAACCATTTGCTCCAGCCTCAATAAGAAGTTCAAACTTTTCACCTGCTTTATACAGCTTATTCAATTTTATATAGTATTTACCTGAATGATGATCCCAATCAATCTTATTTGTAATACCTTGATAAGGAGAACCATCAACAAAGAGACACCCCTCCCCACTTATATCGATAATAACACCATACTCATCTGAAATACACTCTTTTGGAACTTCGCCAAAAAACTTAAACCAAGCACAACCCCAAAGTTTTCCCCACTCATCACCAACAGAGATATCTTTATACTCCCTTGTAAGAGCTTCCTTATATGGAATAGGGGTAATTTCATCATAAGTATATTTTATACTAAGATCAGATACTTTTTTATGTATAGATTTTTTTATCTCTTCGGTAAACTTTCTTATTCGTTCAATATAAACTTTCTCATTTCTCATAAAATAATCCCAAATTAAATTTAAAACACCTCAAAGATAAATATTTAATACGGTTTAAACATCATAAAAATTTATTTTATACTTAGATCGTTAAAAAGTGAGAAGTTAGAAAAACGAGTAGTACGAGGAATTGAGACTGTCTTAAAAAGTTAGACTGTCTAGAAATGAGTAGTTCAAGGAGTCATTTTTTTATACGATCCATAGCCTAGTAAACCTAGGTGATTTGAGTATAAAAAAGTGAGGACGAAGAAATACGAAGTTGGCAGGCAGTCTGGATATAATGTAGAGGTAGGTTTTATGCCCAATCCTGTTAAGTTAAGGAAAAGAGTTATCTTGATAAGCTATACTTTTATCGATTAACTTGGGAAAAGTTTTAAGATTTTTATCAAAATCTATAAACTTTTTTGAGCATTTCTTTTGTAGCCAAAAGAAAGAAAAGCTCTTCTTTTTATCTGAAAAAGAAGCAAAAACAGAATTAGGCAAAGCCAAGCCATAGAATATTTTCGATGATGTTAGCTCAAACCCTTACAGGGTTTGCCGATTCCACCGCTATATCGGAAACCTTTTTTGAATTAGATATTAAATTGTTTCCGAATAGAGGATACATCGGTTCCTCGTACTCATATAAAATTTTTATTTTGTAAAATTCCAAGTTTAACAGCTTCGACAAAGTTAACCGATATTAATAATCTTATTATTATCAGTACTCCATACTCTGAGAATGCCTTTAAAAAACAGAGTTTCGAGAAGCGAGCAGTACAAGGAATTGATTTTTTATGCGATTTGAGCCTAGAATTACTAGGTGATTTGAGCAGAAAAAATCGATGACGCAGTAATGCGAAGTTTATCGGAACTCTGGTAAAATTTTGTTTTATATTGAGATTATATTTATTAGATTTAAATTATATAATTTAAAACAGATTTACTTAGGAGGTATTATGAGATTTCTTGCTATACTTATTACAGCTATTTTTATTGTAGCATGTTCTAAAAACGATCAAAAAAACTATACCGTTAAAGAGATAAATGGTATTAAAACATTTAAAAACAGTACAAAACCTTCCCAAAAGCTAGAGATAAAGCCTAAAAAACTTTTTACCATAAATGGAGATAATGTAGATTCACTACAAGTTTTAAAGATGCCTATGAAAGTATCAATTGATTCAAACAAGGATATCTATATACTGGATATTATGCAATCAAATATTAAAAAATATGATTCTAATGGTAATTTTATTAAAGTTATCTCTAAGCATGGTATGGGACCGGGAGAATTAACATATCCCAATGGTATGGCTTTGATTGAGGACACTCTTTATGTAGCAAATCAAACTCAAAAAAAGATTGTAAAATTTGATAAAAATGGAAACTTTGTCGGTGATATTTTTGTGCCTAAGGGAGCTCCCGATACATTTCAAGAAGTTGGAAATAATAAGTTCATTGGATATATCGGATCAACAGATACAAAGAGGAGTAAGGTTTATTTCAGTCTAACAGTTTTTGATAAGAAATTTGAAGTTATCAAGAAATTAACTAAAAATGGAATTGATATTAACAGCTCCGCTATAGATCCTTCTGATATTATTGTACCATGTGCAGTTTCGGATAAAGAGATATTTATTTCTTCAAATAGTAGTGATGTCTATCTTATAAATATTTATGATTTTTATGGAAAATTACTATATAATATAAAAAAACAATATAGAAAAATTAAAATAACAGATGAAGAGTTAGATGATTTTAATACAAATATGAAAACAGTACAAAAAGACCACCCTTATGCTAAAATTAGATATAAAAAAACAATCAATGATCTATTTGTGGATAATCAAGGAAGATTGTGGGTTAGGGTTTCAGTCGACAGATCAAAAAATAATAATCAAGATTATGTAATAGATATTTTCAAAGATGGTGTATTCCTAGATAGAGTGATATTTGACAATATTACCAGTAAAGATTTTTTTAACCCTAATAATAGGACATTTATTTATGATAATAGGATATATATACTTGATATGGAAGAAAGCAGTTTATCTGTTTATAAGTATTAATCTTAGATGAAGTTCCCCCTAAATAAGATCTACTAAAAAAGAGATTGCCTTTAAAAAACCAGAGTTTCGAGAAACGAGTAGTGCAAGGAATTGATTTTTTATGGGATAGGAGCCTAGTAAACCTAGGTGACTTGAGTATAAAAAATCGATGACGCAGTAATACGAAGTTTATCGGAACTCTGGTAAAATTTTGTTTTATATTTAAATGATATTTATTAGATTTAAATTATATAATTTAAAACAGATTTACTTAGGAGGTATTATGAGATTTCTTGCTATGCTTATTACAGCTATTCTTATTGTGGCATGTTCTAAAAGTGATCAAAAAAATTATACCGTTAAAGAGATAAATGGTATTAAAACATTTAAGAACAGTACCAAGCCTTCCCAAAAACTAGAGATAAAACCCCAAAAGCTTTTTACCATAAATGGAGATAATCTAGATTCACTACAAGTTTTAAAGATGCCTATGAAAGTATCAATTGATTCAAACAAGGATATCTATATACTGGATATTATGCAATCAAATATTAAAAAGTATGATTCTAATGGTAATTTTATTAAAGTTATCTCTAAGCATGGTATGGGACCGGGAGAATTAACATATCCCAATGGTATGGCTTTGATTGAGGATACTATTTATGTAGCAAATCAGCCTCAGAAAAAGATTATAAAATTTGATAAAGATGGAAACTTTGTTGGTGAAATTTTTATTCCTGATGGTACTACTCAAATGTTTCAAGAGGTTGGAAAAGATAAGATTATTGGCTACGTTCCATCAAAAGATCTAGAAAAACAACAGCTGAATATTAATTTGTCAATTTTAGATAAAAAGTTTAAAGTTATTAAAGAGCTAACTAAAGGTGAAATTAAATTTGGGGATTCTAATGTAAATGTTCTAGATCTTATATTTCCGTATACAGCTTCAAATAAGGAAATATTTGTCTCAGAAAATAGCGATGACAGGTATCTTATCAATGTTTATAGCTTTGATGGAAAACCAATTTACAATATTGAAAAACAGTATAGAAAATTAAAGATTTCAGAAAAAGAGTTAGAAGATCTTAATAGAATAATGGGAAAAACAGGTGTAGGAAGTTCCGGAAATAAGGTTACTACAAAATATAAGAAAGCGATCAATGATCTATTTGTGGATAATAAGGGAAGATTATGGGTAAAATGTTCCATTGATAGAAACGAAAACAATAGCAATGATTATGTAGTTGATATATTTAAAGATGGAATATTCCTCGACAGAGTAGTGTTTGACGGTATTACCGGTAAAGATTTTTTTAATCCCACTAATATGACATTTGTTTATGATGACAGAATATATATATTCGATATGGAAGGAAGCAGTTTATCTGTTTACAAGTATTAAATTCAACTTAGGTACAAGATAGTAGTAAAAGGAGTTGAAAGTTTAGTTATAAATAATAAAATGGAGGTGAGTTTATGAAAAAGCTCAAAATATACCTGCTAATTCTAGCAAGTTTAATTTCTTTAATGCTACTTATTAGCTGTGGAGATGATAGTAGTAGTACAGAGCCGGAAACACCTAATATAGCTCCAACTGCAGACTTTACAATAAACCCTGAAAACGGAACTATAGAGACAGATTTTATATTTGATGCTTCTACTTCAAGCGATGAAGAGGATAATATTGGAAATCTAATGGTTAGATGGGATTTTGACGGAGATAATCAATTTGACACTGAATGGTCAAATGAGAAAACTGCTACCTATACATATAACAGCATTGGAATATATATGGCAAAACTGGAAGTAAAGGATAGTGGCAACCTAACTTCTGAAAAAGTTAAGGAAGTTGCTATTAATGAAATCCCTAATACTCCTCCAGTTGCAGAGTTTACAATAAGCCCTGAAAATGGAACTGTAGAAACAGAGTTTACATTTGATGCTTCTCTTTCAAGTGATCAAGAGGATTCTATTGAAAATCTAATGGTTAGATGGGATTTTGACGGAGACAATCAATTTGATACTGAATGGTCAAATGAGAAAACTGCTACACATACATATAGTGCTGTTGGAATATATACGGCAAAACTGGAAGTAAAGGATAGCGGTGAGCTAATTTCTGAAAAGGTTAAAGAGGTTGTTGTTGATGAAATCCCTAACACTCCTCCGGTTGCAGAGTTTACAATAAGCCCTGAAAATGGAACTGTAGAAACGGAGTTTACATTTGATGCTTCTCTTTCAAGTGATGAAGAGGATTCTATTGAAAATCTAATGGTTAGATGGGATTTTGACGGAGATAACCAATTTGATACTGAATGGTCAAATGAAAAAATAGCTACACATACATATAATGCTATTGGAACATATATGCCAAAACTAGAGGTTAAAGATAGCGGCGATCTAATCTCTGAAAAAGTTAAAGAAATAGTAGTTAGTTCTAAGATCGAAATGGTTTCTATTCCGGCAGGTTCATTTATTATGGGGAATAGTAAAAGTTTTAGTGAAGGAGATCAAGATGAACTTCCTACTCATGAGGTTACAATCAATACATTTAACATGAGTAAACATGAGATAACAAATGCCCAATACTGTGAATTTTTGAATGAGATAGGTAGTACACAAGGTAATTATCAAGGAGAGACTGTAACTTTGATCTATCTAGAGTTTGAGAAATGTAGGATAGAAGAGAATAATGGTATTTTCGTACCTGAAGCAGGGTATGAAAACCATCCGGTAGTTAAAGTTTCATGGTATGGGGCTAATGCTTATTGTGAATGGAAAGGTGGAAGACTCCCAACGGAAGCTGAATGGGAATATGCTGCCAGGGGTGGAGTTGATGATAGAAGATTCCCATTAGGAGAAACAATTTCTCTTGGAACCAATGGAGATGAACAAGCATCTTATCATGCTTACCCTTCCGGATACCCTTATGATGTAAACCCAACTGAGGGATATTATCAAGGTATTGAAGAAGCTACTGAAGTTGGTTCCTTTAATCCTAATGGTTATGGTCTTTATGACATGGCAGGTAATGTATATGAATGGTGTAATGATTGGTACGAACCTGATTACTACAGTAATAGTCCTAGTGATAACCCTACCGGTCCTAGTTTTGGAACTCACCGTGTGTTAAGAGGTGGTAGTTGGTTCTATTATGCTAAGTTCTGTAGAAACTCTTCTCGTAATTGTTTTCAACCATTTAAAGGGAGTAACCATTGTGGTTTCAGACTAGTAATGAATACAAAATAACTATTCTATTCTGGGATCTACTGAATAAAGGTTAATAATATACCACTTAATTGTTAGTTGAAGATTTAATTGTAGAGCCGTAGCCATGCTACGGCTCTACAATTTTATTGTTCTACATTAACTCCTAAGTTTTTCAGAAGATCTTGAATAGTATATAAATTATAATCATCATAATAGGAAAGTTATGATAAAAGAAAAAGATACCTCAATCTCTGTGATGAGCTTTAATATAAGATATGATTACCCAAATGATAGAGAGAACAACTGGAAATACAGAAAAAAAAGGGTAGTAAATGCTATTCTATTTTATCATCCTGATATTTTAGGAGCACAAGAAGTTCTACATAATCAACTAGAGGATTTGAAGATACATTTACAAGACTACAATGTAGTTGGAGTTGGAAGAGAGGATGGAAAAACCAAAGGTGAATATAGTGCTATCTTCTATAAGAAGGATAGGTTTGAGGAGATAGATACCGGATATTTTTGGCTAAGTGAAAATCCTGATGCTGTAGGAACAAAGGGTTGGGATTCTGCTTGTGAACGAATTGCTACTTGGATAAAACTTAAAGACCTAAGATCAGAAAAGATCCTTTTTATCCTAAATACCCATTTAGATCATGTTGGGAAAAAGGCTAGAAAAGAGAGTGTAAACCTAATACTTAACAGATTGGAATCCTTAGCAAAAAATCTTCCAATAGTTGTAACAGGTGATTTCAACTCATCTCCTAATAGTAGCTATGTAAAAGATATAACAGATAAAGATGATAAACGATCCCTTACCAACTCTAGAGAGATTTCTGAAATAGTCTACGGACCAAACTTTACCTTTCATAATTTTGGAAAAACTCCATTTGAGGAGAGAACCACTATTGATTATATATTTGTGAAGAATAATATAAAAGTTCTCAAACATGGAGTTTTGGCAGAAACAGATGGTAAAGAGTTTTTATCGGATCACACCCCTATTATCGCTAGAGTTGTGATTTAACAAATTATTACTATAAAAACTTCGTTTCAACAACTTAAAACTCATAACTCAAACCTATGGTTGGCAAGATTCCTATACTTCTGTGCCTATTAATCTTATTCTCCCAAAAATCATATTTTGGAACCTCCGGCAACTTATAGTTATAAATATTTTGAATATCAACATAAGCTATTAAGGTACTACTTTTGAAGTTAAAAGTTCTATCTACTCTAATATCTAAATGATGACCCGCAGAGAGTCTATCTTCAAGAAATTCATCAGGTATATTTTTAACAAAACCGGGGTTTTCGGGATTTTCCGAAGGTATATAAACAGGTGTATATGGTATCCCCGTATAGTATCTAAATTTAAAAGCAAGTTCCCACTCAGGATTGAAGATATATCCACCTGAAAGATTGAAGATTACTCTTTGATCATATTGACTTGGGTACTCCTTATTATTGTTTGGAGTAACTATAGTTTTTGAGTATGATAAACTCGCTAATCCATAGTATGGAGTATCTGAATATTTTTTCTGTATGGAAATATCTGCTCCATAGGAGTATGCTTTACCACCGGAGCTTAACTCAGCATAACCAAAGGATTGAAAATTATCCTCTCTTCCACCGTAACCAATCCCTGTATTTGTAATTACAATGTGATCATTAACACCCTCAATAGTTCCACTTGGGAGATCTGTATAATTTTTAAAATATGTCTCCACATTCAATCTAAAATCATCATTAACAAAGTAGCTTGCCCCTAAAACACCCATCTCGTTTCTCAAAGGTTTCAAATCCCTATTTGCCTCATTTGTCATCCAAACTGTTGAAGGTGATTGATAGTATATTCCACCACTTAGTTTAAATGAAAGAACAGGATTGTATCTATATTTAATGGAACCTCTGGGACTAAATGTATGCTTATTGTTTAAAAAATCGTAGTAATCCCATCTAATACCAAACTTAAAATCCAGTTTAGAGTTTAAAATATAATCCCAATCGGTATAGAAAGAGTACTTATTGGAGCTGTTATTCTGTATAAGATCACCATCTAAGCCAAGAGAGGAGGAGGGGATTTTATTCCCGTTCTGATCATATATTGAATCTGCAAAAACCGTTTCATTATCAACAAATATTCTCTTGTATGAAATACCCGATTTAACTCCTATCTTGTTTGAAAGAGTAGTAAAGTAGTTGATTTTTAAATTGGTTTCATTCTCAATAGAGTTACTTGAAAAATAGGGTACTTCATCCTTATCCATCTGCTCAAAATCATACTTGTAAACATTACTGCTTAAAATAAAATCGAGATATCCACCTAAAACCAATCTTCTATAGTTAATTCCTCCAATAAATATATTTTGGCTATTATCCATCAAGTTCCCATTTTTTACCTTGTTCTCCTCGCTACTCATATCTCTATCAACCTCATCAATTGCCAATAAACCCATAAAAAATAGTTTATCATTTGGAGAAAGATCGTAGTTTAGAAAGAGGTTAAAATCTGTATATACAGGAACAAAAGGAAGTCCTGCGGCTTTAAAGATAAGATCCAGATAGCTTTTTCTGGCTGAAAATATTAGACTACCCTTATCGTAGAGAGGGGTTTTAAAGTTTAAACCATATTGAGAAGCAGAAATATTTAGTTTTGTTTCAAAATCCTTTAACTTTTTATCTTGAATCTTTAAACCTAAAGTTGAAGACATCTTATCGCCATACTCAACACTAAAACCTCCGGTTGAAAATGAAACATCATCTACAAACTCAAGATTAACAAAGCTTAAACTTCCGCTACTGCTACCTTGGTTACTAAAATGGTTTATATTGGGAACTTCAATATCATTTATTAAGAAAAGATTCTCTGAAGGTCCACCGCCTCTTACGAGAAGATCATTCCTTCCTCCAGATGTATTTATTGATATACCCGGAAGAGTAGAAACCGTTTTAACAACATCTTCAAAACCACCGGGGAACCTTCTTATCTCTTCAGAAGAGAGGGAAATTCTACTCGTTTCAGTTTTCTCATCTTCGGGAAAATATCCAAGGGTAAAAACAGCCTCTTCAAGTTGATAACTCCTCTCTTTTATTTCAACCGAAACAGATACAACCTTTCCAACAGATACCGATATATCTGTTTTTATCTTAGGAAGATAACCAATGTACTCTACTTTTATCCTCTGTAGACCAACCGGAACTCTTGTAATATAAAACTGACCTAAAGAATCTGTTTCAGCTCCCAATTTAGTTCCTATAATAGTCACATTTGCAGAGTTTAAGGGAGATTTAGTAGTTGCATTAATAACCCTTCCGGAAATAGTACCATAGCTTCCGGATAATAGATCTGTAGCAGATATAAATAGTATTAAAAAAAATGTTGAAAAACTTAATTTATTCATACAATAAACCTTTATAGTTACCTATCTTTAGGTAAATAATAATAGTTATTTCAACAATTATCAATACTATTATTTTAAAACTATTAAATATGTTAGAGAGATAATTATGAGTCTTAATATCAAGATTAAAATAGATGATAAAATGCAAAAAGGCTTCTACTACTTAACAGAACCTATGGGGAAAAACTTCGATCCTGAATTTAAACCGGAACTGACACCAAAAGAGATGCTGGAACTAGGCGTTTTTGGTGGTAAATATATGACAGATTGTAAAGATGAGTTCCCTAAACATTGGTTTGAAAATGCAAAGCTCTCCCCTGTTAAAAAGGATCCTTCGCTAAACTATTTTAAGGTTGATGCCTCACTTCCTCTAAAAGAGTGGGAAAAGAAAGGTTGGATCTATCCTGAAGATCCTAGAGGATGGTTTCAATGGTATTGTAGATACTACTATGGCAGAAGAATAGCTGATGAGGATAAGAGACAAATAAAAAGGTGGAAAGCTATAAGAAGACATATAGGTGCTGTAAGAAAAAATTGTATACAAGGAGACCTTAGTTGCAGACCAAAGCAGAGACAAGCTCTTCTCCATTGGGCTTATGATAGCAGAATTATTTAGGATCTACTGAAAAAAGCCATAAACTTTGAATTTCGGCGTTAAAATAGATTTAAGAAAATAAATATATGAACAAGAACCTTGTATCTTATTTCAAATACATCTGCACAAATTATTAAATAAAATATTAATATGGTTTTTAGTAGATCCTAAAATAAAAAAGGGCTGAAAATTTTCAGCCCTTCATGCCTCGGGCCGGAATCGAACCGGCACGGAGTTGCCTCCACAGGATTTTGAGTCCAGCGCGTCTACCAATTTCACCACCGAGGCTTAAATCTGTGGCTAATGATACATATCTTTTTTTTAAATGTCAAGAATATTCTTTTGTAACTAAACACCTCAAAAAAATCATGAAAACATGAAGGTTTAAGGCTACTCCTTTGGTAAGATCAGGTTTAGAAGTGAAATTTTATGACTCAACTTTGACCTAGTTAGAGTATACTTTTAAAATATAATAAACACTAGCCATTTATAAGGGAAAATAGAATTTATCTTCTATATTGTATTCAGAATTTTTTCATAAAAATATAAATCTGCATACATAACAATAAAACAAATTAAAAAACAATTAAATTTTATTGTTATTTATAAAAACTTTTACTATAATTTCACTACTGGAAAGTAGGTAGAAAACTCTTTATCCTAAAGCTAACATAGCATAGTTTTGAAAATCTAAATTTTAAGATTGTATCTATGCTTAGAAACTATTTTAATAGTATATTAGGTTATAAAATCATAATTATGTAATTTTAATACGGAGGTTGTTTTGATCAACAAAACAGAGTACAGTTTCAGATTAAAAGATGGGTTGATAGGAGCTCAAATGCTCTTTGTAGCTTTTGGAGCTTTAGTTTTAGTTCCTCTTTTAACGGGTCTTGATCCAAATGTAGCACTTTTTACGGCAGGTGTGGGTACTCTTATTTTTCAATTTATAACTAAAAGGAAAGTTCCAATCTTTTTGGCTTCATCTTTTGCTTTTATTGCTCCTATTATATATGGGGTTAAAACTTGGGGTATAGCTTCAACTATGTCCGGACTTGCAGCTGCCGGTGTTGTTTATATACTTTTAGCTCTTCTTATAAGATGGAAGGGTAGCGAGATTGTACTGAGAGTTCTTCCTCCTATTGTTACGGGTCCCGTAATTATGGTTATAGGTTTAATTCTCTCACCTGTAGCTGTAAATATGGCAATGGGGAAAACGGGTGATGGATCTGTTGTTCTTTTTGATGAAACTACAGCACTTATAATTTCCATGTCCTCTCTTACCGTTACTATTTTAGTCTCTCTCTTAGGTAAGGGTATATTAAAACTTATTCCTATACTTTGTGGGATTGTAGTGGGTTATGTACTATCTCTATTTTTTGGAATAGTAGATTTTTCTCCCATTGGTAATGCAGCATGGATTTCTATACCTGCATTTACTGCTCCCGAATGGAATAGTGAAGCTGTTCTTTACATTCTTCCAATAGCAATAGCCCCTGCTATTGAGCATTTTGGAGACATATTGGCAATTGGTTCAATAACAGGGAAAAACTATCTTAAAGATCCCGGAATACACAGAACTATGATTGGAGATGGTGTTGCCACAGCTTTTGCTTCACTTTTAGGAGGACCTCCAAATACAACATATTCAGAAGTTACAGGAGCTGTTGCTCTTACAAAATCATTCAATCCGGGAATTATGACTTGGGCTTCAATTGTTGCAATAATTTTAGCCTTCGTAGGTAAGCTTGGAGCTCTATTACAAACAATTCCAATTCCCGTAATGGGGGGAATAATGCTTCTTCTCTTTGGAGCAATCATGGTAGTAGGATTAAACAGCTTAGTAAAGGCAGGAGATGATCTTTTAGAACCGAGAAATCTTGCAATTGTTGCTTTAATTCTTATATTTGGTATTGGGGGAATGAGTTTTTCCGTTGGAGATTTTAATCTAAAAGGTATAGGACTGGCAGGTATTTTAGGAATCTTCTTAAACTTAGTTCTACCAAAAACAAAACATTAAAAACTGGAGAAATATATGGTTTACGAGTCAGATCACCCATTGATAAAAAATAAATTAACACTCTTGAGGGATAAGAAAACATCTCATAAAAAATTTAGAGAGTTATCTAACGAAATTACCATGCTCTTAGCATATGAAGCTCTAAAGGATATAGAAACTAAAGAGGTTGATGTTGAAACACCTATAGAGGTAACAAAGGGTATTGAGATTGTTTCAGATTTGGTTATTGTTCCTATTTTAAGAGCAGGTGTGGGAATGCTTGATGGTATAACCTCTCTTATACCTACGGCAAGAACCGGTTTTGTAGGTGTTTACAGAGATCCTGAAACAAAGAAACCTATTGAATACTATTGTAAGTTTCCGGAAGAGATTGAATCTCCAATGGCTATAGTTGTTGATCCTATGCTTGCGACAGGTGGATCTATGTGTGCGACTATTGATATGCTAAAAGAGAAAGGATTTAACTCTATAAAGGTTATCACTATAATCTCTGCCCCTGAAGGTATAGAGGAGGTAAAAAAATATCACCCTGAGGTTGATATATACACCGGTAATATTGACAGATTCCTAAATGAAAACAAATATATTGTTCCGGGTTTAGGAGATGCAGGTGATAGGTTATTTGGAACTAAATAAGGGTATACATAATAATAGATACCTGGTACAATGGTATTAATCTTTTTGAAAGCCTCCAAATTTGGAGGCTTTTGAATAATATTAAAAAAGTAGTGGGTATAATATCCTTAACCTTAACTTAAAAGCTCTTCCCTATGTTTTAGCTTTACAATTACTCCATGCTACATTATATTTTAGGTGGTGAAAAATCTATTAATAATTAGGTTTGGTTTAGATTTGATCAACAGACAATTTAAGTGGTTTAGAGATCAAAATTTAGGTTTAATTAAAGAGCAAAGTTTTGGGAAGATAATTTAAAAAGGTGGATAAGATAGATTTTTTTAGAGACATATACGGGCAAAAGATAATAAGAGAAAATCTTTCAAAAGCTATTGTAACAAATAGAATACACCACGCTTACCTGTTTGAAGGTAAAAAGGGAAGTGGTAGAAAAGCTATTGTTTATGAGTTTATGAAAATTATCAATTGTACAAACCGTAAGGAGGATGAGGGTTATTGTGGATCATGTAGAGAGTGTAAAAATTTAAGCTCTATGAAATCTGAAAATATTCTCTTTTTACACCCTGAAAAGTCGGAGCTTACATCTGCTGAAATAAAACTTTTTGAAGATGAACTTGAACTTTCAGGTAAAAAAAAGGGGTACTTTTCATTCACTCCCAGCGGTAGATTTATAACTATCAATAAAGTGAAGGGTATCAAAGATTTTACAAAACTATTTTCAGTTGATGGTAAAAGCAGATTTATCATTATTGATATGGCAGAAAGAATGAATAAAGAAGCTCAAAACTCACTTTTAAAGATTTTAGAAGAACCACCCAAAGGTTTTTTCTTCTTTCTAATAACCGAAAGTAAGGAGCTTCTTCTTCCAACAATAATATCAAGATGTAACACTATTGAATTTGGAAATATTGAAAATAGAGAACTGGAAAGATATTTAATTGATAATAACTATGAGGTATCTCAAAAGGCTATAGAGTTGTCATCGGGTTCCATAACTTCTTTAGAATACTTGGGCAGTGAAAAAGGTAAAACTATAATCTCAAAAGTTAGTGAGTATATAGAGATCCTAAACAATACAACGCCACCTGAAACAGTCTTAGCATTAGACAGATTTATTTTGAATTCCAAAGAGGAAAAACTAGAAGTAGATCTCATTATTGAAATATTAATTGAGACTATTAATGAGATCTGTAGAGATTCTATAAAAAAGGGGAACTATCAACTAGGTAAAAAATATTCTGAAATTACCAATAATTTAATTTCTATGCTTAAAAGAAATATAAACCCTCGTTTACTGTTTCTGAACCACTATTTAAGCTACAGAGAGGAAAAGAAGATTGCAAAATAAAAATAATAATAAAGATTTTTTGAATTTAGAAAATAGCGTATTTACAACCCATGATATTAGTGAAGAAGAGAGAATCTTGTATGCAATAGAGGTTGAGTTTAAAGGTTCGAGAAAAGAGGTTCACAAAAACCCTAAGAAATTATCTTTAAGAGTCTCCGATTATGTATTGGTTACAACCAATGGTGGCGAGGATATGGGTAAGGTGAAAAACATCTACAGATCCAGTATTTTAGCAGAAGATTTTCAGTATGATGGAGAGGTTATAAGAAGAAGTAATGCTATTGATCTTAGAAGATTACATGAAAACAGAAAGATTGAGGATCAAATCCTTATAGATTCCAGAAAAAAAGCCAAAAAATATGGTCTGGATATGAAGTTTCTTGATATTGAGTATAAGTTTGACAGGAGAAAACTTGTATTCTTCTTTACAGCAGATGGTAGGGTAGATTTTAGAGAACTTGTAAAAAACTTAGCTTCTGAATATAGAACAAGAATTGAGCTTAGACAGATTGGTGTAAGAGATGAAGCCAGAAGAGTTGGAGGTATAGGAATGTGTGGAAGAGAGACCTGTTGCTCCTCATTTTTAAAATCATTTTCACCAATAAATGTTTCTATGGCAAGAGATCAAAATCTTTTTATTAAGGCTGAAAAATTTTCAGGGTTATGTGGTAAACTCATGTGTTGTTTAAAGTATGAACACAGTTTCTATCTTGAACATAGAAAAGGTTTGCCGGAACCGGGAACTATTATAAAAACAGAGAAAGGTGATTATCTGGTAACTATTTATGATATATTTAACAATACAATTACTATTCAGAGTAGATCCGGAGATTATATAACCTATAAGAGAGATGATTTTATTGAGTATATCTCTAAACTACCCCAAAACTCATTGGTTAAGCAGGGAGTGAAAGAGAATGATAACTCTCTAGATGATAATATTTTAGAGCAGAATGATAATGGCTATAAAAAGGTTAGAGATAATCAAAACAGAGAAAAAAAAGATAGTAAGAGAAGCAATTGATTATTATCAATAAACCAAGTATAATTTTTAATTAATACCGAGCAAAAATAATGAAAAAATCAGAAGATATTAGAAAAGAGTTCATAGAGTTTTTTAAAGAGAAGAATCATACGCAGGTTATGTCTGCCCCTGTGGTACCGTTTGATGATCCTACTCTTCTATTTACAAATGCGGGAATGAATCAATTTAAAGATCTATTCCTTGGTACAGGTAAAAGAGATTATAACAGAGCTGTCGATTCCCAGAAATGTATAAGAGCAGGTGGAAAACATAACGATTTAGATGAGGTAGGAAAAGATAGTTATCACCACTCATTTTTTGAGATGTTAGGTAATTGGTCATTTGGAGATTACTACAAAAAAGAAGCTATAGAGTGGGCATGGGAACTTTTAACAGATAAGTGGAAGCTTGATAAAAAGAGATTATACGCCAGTGTATATACAACAGATGATGAGGCAGAGCAATTATGGAAAGATGTTACAGATATTGAGCATTCACACATCCAAAGGTTTGATGAAGTTGATAATTTCTGGCAGATGGGCGATACAGGTCCTTGTGGTCCTTGTAGTGAGATCCACTATGACAGAGGTGAAGAGTATTGTAATATGAAAGATGTTAAGGGGCATGTATGTAGTGTAAACGGAGATTGTGAAAGAATTATTGAGATATGGAACTTAGTTTTTATCCAGTACAATAGGGATAAGGAAGGTAAACTCCATGATCTTCCAAATAAGCATGTAGATACAGGTATGGGTTTTGAGAGAATATGTATGGTTCTCCAAAATAGTGATTCAAACTACCATATTGATCTATTTAAAGACCTAATCTCCGAGATTGAATCTATAACAGGTACTAAATATGAAAAAGATGAGAGAGGAATCCCTCATAGAGTTATTGCAGACCATTTAAGAGCCCTTACTTTTAGTATTTCAGATGGAGCCTTACCAAGTAATGAAGGCAGAGGTTATGTTTTAAGAAGAATACTCAGAAGAGCTTTAAGATATGGCTTAAAACTTGGAATGAATGAGCCATTTATATATAGACTTGTAGGAAAACTTTCTGAACTCATGGGAGATATATATCCTGAAATAATAAAGTTTAGAAAACATACTGAAAATATTATAAAGTCTGAGGAAAAATCTTTCTTAAGAACACTTTCAAAAGGTGTTTCACTCTTTAATGAAATTTCTGAAGAGTTAAAAAATAGTGGAAAAACTATAATTCCGGGAGCCGACACTTTTAAACTCTACGATACCTTTGGTTTCCCAAAAGATCTTACAGCTCAAATGGCTGAAGAGATAGGTTTTACCATTGATGAAAAAGGTTTTGATGCTGAGATGAAAAATCAGAGAGAAAAATCTAAAAAGGGTAGTAAATTTAAAACCCAAAAAGTTATAGATTGGATTGTTCTAAACGATAAAAACGAAACAGAATTTGTCGGCTATAGTACCACTTCCGGAGAATCTAAAGTTATTAAGTATGGAATTGATGGTAAGGAGATTTTAATTGTTCCCGAGTACTCATATCTATACGCAGAATCAGGTGGTCAGGTATCAGATAAGGGAATGGTTTCTATAGAGGGTCAAGAGTATAGAGTAAACAGAATCTATAAAGATGGTAACTATATTGCAATAACAATCAATATTCCTGAAAAACCTATAAACTTTAATGAAGATATGGTTCTTTCTCAATTTTGTGATAAAGATTTTAGAGATAAATGTAGAGCAAACCATTCAGCTACCCACCTTTTACAATCTACAATAAAAGAGGTTGTGGGGGATCATGTAGCCCAGAGTGGATCTTATGTCGATGATAAGGGCTTGAGATTTGACTACTCTCACTTTGATAAGTTAACTTTAGAAGAGATTGGCAGTATTGAATATATCCTCAATAAAAAAATAAGAGAAAATCTACCTGTTGTAACCGAAGAGAAATCTATTGATGAAGCAAAGAAAATGGGTGCTACAGCTCTCTTTGGGGAGAAATATGGAGATAATGTAAGAGTTGTTTCTATGGGTGATTTCTCAATGGAACTTTGTGGAGGAACCCATGTTAAAAGAAGTGGAGATATTGGTCAATTTAAAATTATTTCAGAAACTTCAATCTCTAGTGGAATAAGAAGGATTGAAGCTGTTACAGGTGATGAGGCTGTAGTAAAATCAAGAAAAGATTCTAACTTTTTTGATAGTGTGAAGGAGCAATTGGTTTGTAAAGAATCTCAAGTAGATGAAAGGTTTACAAAGCTTATTGAGGATAAAAAAGCTCTTGAAAAGGAGATAAAAGCTCTTAAAGAGGAGATAGCCCTTATGCAAATAAGCTCATTAAAATCATCTACTGAGGAGATTAAGGGTATAAATGTTATAAGATCTATTGTTAAGGTTGCCGATGGTAAAATACTTAAAACAATGGGTGAGAATTTGAGAAATGAGATAAAATCCGGAATAATCCTACTTGGGGCAGATATTAACGGTAAGGCATCTCTTGTTGTTGCGGTTACAGATGATTTAAAAGGAGATTATAAAGCCGGTGCTTTAATTGGTACCATTGCCAAAGAGGTTAAAGGTGGTGGAGGTGGAGCTCCTCACATTGCAACTGCCGGAGGAAAGGATCCTAACGGTTTACCAAATGCTATAAAACTGATTGAAGATTTAATTTAAGGAGAGAGATTATGAAAAAACTGTTGCTATTTTTAGTGGCTACACTGATGTTAACATTCATATCATGTGGAGATAACAGCTCAACAAGCTCATCATCTGTTGATAGAATAATGAGAGCTAAAATTATTATTGGAGATTCAGGAGAGGAGGAGTACCTCTCTAATGAAAAATCTATTAAGTTGAGAATTGGAGCTTATCATCAAGTCGGAGCTTTTCCCATTAATGGTTCAAACGATCCTATTTTCATGAAGTATTGGTATTTACAGTTTAACCCTCAAGTTGATGGTAACTTTAACCTTGTAGAGGATACTTTAAGGTTTAGTGAAGATCCAAGTGGTGTAATAACTTTTAAATTTCCTGAAGGTGAAGGTGCTGATACTACATATGCTGCAGGACCAGGGGTTGGCATAGACTTCCCTGATGGAAAAGATTTAACTATTGTTTTTAAAAATTATGACCAAAACGAAGGTTTAATTGAAGGTGAATTCTCCGGTTGGATAAAGAATGAGCTATCAGGAAAATGGTATGAAGTAGATGATGGATACTTTAGAACAAATGTTTTTGAGTATGGTGAGTAGTTTTGATTTAAAAGCCCCAAATTTTGGGGCTTTTTTTTGGGCATATTTTTTATAACCAAAAGAAGCAAAATAGTAAGGAGATCCATCTCCCATCTCCCGTCTCCCGTCTTCCGTCTTCTATCTCCCCTTTCCCCTCTCACATCTTCCACATCCCTCTACCTACATCAACAACCTGACCGCCAACTTTCAATATATAACTGCCATTTTTAAATTCACCATATAAATCTATATAGGATCTCCTATTGATTTGAAAACCTTGCTCTACCCTCGTTGAAATTTTTGACAGACCATGTTTTAACAGATAAGCAAGAAAAGATCCGTTAGCACTTCCTGTAGCTGCATCCTCTACTAAACCTCCATTCTCAATACAGAACATTCTGGAGTTAAACCTGTTTCCCTCTTCAAAACTCTCTTCCGTAAAAAAAAATAGCGATGTTGATAATCCCGTCCTACTATTGGTTTTATACCTTCCGTTTAGGGTTAAAAATCGTATAACATCTTCTGAATTTAATCTTATCTCCCCCATCTTTTCTAAACTAACAATAGGAATAATTATATAGGGCAATCCTGTAGAGATCTCCTCTATCGGCTTAGTTGTATCTATAAAATCTAACTCTAAATTTAAACCCTTAGATATATATTCATGTTCATAAATTCCAATAAATTCAGGGGTTGATTGTTCCATTATAAATTTACTGTTATCAATATCATCAACCTTGGTTAAACTTATATCTATATCGGAATCTTTTAAATTTAGGGTAATAATATCTCTTGGCTCTGTAAGTAGATACTTTGAGATAATAAAAGCGGTTCCCAGCAATGGATGTCCGGCAAAGGGAACTTCATATTCCGGAGTAAAAATCCTAAGATCAAAACTTTGATTATTATCTCTCTTTTTTATAAATGTTATCTCGGGAAAGTTAAGCTCTCTTGCAATATTTAACATATCTTTATCTGAAGCTATATCGTCAAAATCAATGAAAACTGCAAGTTGGTTGCCTCCATACTTACAAGATGTAAAAACATCCACTAAAAAATACTCTATCTCTGTCATTTCAATCTCTATTTACATTAAAGTTACCGAGTATATTCTCTATACCCCCAATCTCCTCAATCTAGCATCTACCGATCTTATATTTTCAGTTCTAATATCCCTAATTATAAGATCAAAATCTTTTTTAAAATCTCTATTTTTTTCCGAAAAATCAAACAGTGCTTGAATTGAGTTTACTCTAACAATTTTACTCTCTTTTTTATCCGTAGCCCAACACCTTAATCTACTCCATACAACTTTTAACTCTTCAATTGAAAAATTGATTCGTGATACCATTAGTGCCAAATGCCACTTTAACTCCTTATTATCAGCAATCCCCATCAAATCTATAATATCTTTTTTATACTTAGTAAGATATTTAGATTTTTTCAAACTTATCTTTTCAATAGCATCTACAGCTCTCATAACAACCAATCTATCCTCTACAAATAGATATTGAAATAAGCAATCAAAATCTCTTTGAGATTCTATAAGTGGAATAAGCTTATCAACATCAGCAATTGATCTTAAATCTCCACCTTCTAAATATTTTATAAATTTATTCATCTTTTTTAGCTTTCCTTAAAACAATCTTAACCTAAGTTCCAGATAAAAGCACAAGCCATCTCATATAGAATCTAATGAAAAACACATAAACAATCATATTGAAATAGATTCAACTACTCAATAAATGCCGATAATATTAGATCAAAACCGATGATTAAAAATAGAACTGAAACAATAAAATTGATCCATCTGTTCACTTTCTGATACCAATTCATAACAAATCTGAATGAAAAAGATAAGGAGTAGAAACCATTGGTTAAAAATCCCACAATAACACATGTTATTACACCTAATATAAGAGAAATTGTACCTTTGGTTGTTTCAATTCCTGTTGAGAGAGCTACAACAAAGGCTATTACGGTTTTAGGGTTAGAAACATTGAGTATAACACCCTCTATAAACCATCTTAGATAAGATTTAGATTCTATCTCTCTTTTAAGGGATTGAGATTGTGGCTCAATGGCATCCTTGATTGATAAAAATGCCAACCATAGAAGATAGATTCCACCAACTATTTTTAAAATCATCAATAAGTAGATAGAATCTTGAAGAATTAAACCAAGACCGCTTGCAGCTATTATCCCCCAAAATAATAATCCGGTAGATAGACCAAATCCATATATAAGACTAATCTTTCTACCTCTACTCATAGCAATTGCTATATTTGATATATTTGCAGGCCCCGGAGATATAGCTATTGCAAAAAAGGAGAGACCAACACTAACTAAATCAGACATATTTTACTCCATAATATTTTTAATACTATGAACGATCTGTTTTCTAATGAAAATGACGGTATATACAGGATATACCCTGTATATACTAACGAGTATCTACTATACTTTCTATTTAGTTTTTTAATTTCAGTAAGATAATCTTTTTCTAACTGTGTTAAAGTTTTTCACTATATTTTTATATTCGTCTATATAATAATCAAAGACTAACCAAAAAGTTCCGTTATTTTTGCTCTGTCAAATGATTTCTGTTCTTTATCAATTTGTATAATACTATCAGAAACCTCCTTCTTACCTTCCTGTAAATCGACTATCTTCTCCTCAATTGTATCTCTACAAATCATTCTATAGGCAATAACATTTTTGGTTTGACCAATACGATAACAACGATCAATAGCCTGATTTTCCACTGCAGGGTTCCACCAAGGATCAATCAAAAAAACATACTCCGCTTTTGTGAGATTTAACCCTGTACCACCGGCTTTAAGACTTATCAAAAATAGTGAAACCTCATCCTTCTCTTGAAAATTTTTTACTTTCTCCTCCCGTTTACGAGTTTGTCCGTCCAAATATTCAAAGATAATTCCCTCATTATTTAAACGATCCTGTACAAGAGCCAGCATTGATGTAAACTGAGAAAATACAACTATTTTGCTACCCTCCGATGTTATTGTTCTTATATGCTCCATCAATATATCCAATTTAACAGAGGAACTGATATATTTTTCCTCCTCGTTTAGCAAATGTGGAGAGTTGCATATTTGTCTTAATTTTGTTAACCCTTCCAAGACATAGATTTGAGATTTAGCTTCCCCATCTTCATCAAATTTGTTCAATAAAAGCTTCCGATACTTACTCTTAAACATTTCGTAAATCTTTCGTTGATCACTCCCCATTTCACAATAGATTATACTTTCGGTCTTCTGAGGCAGATCCGTTGCAACTTGATTTTTTGTCCGTCTAAGTAAGAATGGATAAATAATCTGATGTAATAGATCAGCCGTTTCCTTGTTGTGTGATTTATCTATCATATCAGAAAATTCAGTTCTAAAGTGGGATATAGTTCCAAGTAATCCCGGATTGAGAAAATTCATTTGGGAGTAGAGATCAAAGGTATTGTTTTCAATAGGTGTACCCGTAAGAGTTAATCGGTTTTTAGAGTTTAAAAGTTTTACCGCCTTGTACCGTTTTGAATTTGGATTTTTTATAGCCTGACTTTCATCCAAAATAATATAATTAAACCCCTTTTTTTGCAATTTTAAAATATCGTTAAGAACTATTCCATAGGTAGTGATAACAATATCTTGGGATTCCATTTTGTTAAATAGCTCATCCCGTTTCATACCCGTATAGGTAAGAACTTTCAGCGATGGAGCAAACTTTTCACACTCCTTATTCCAGTTGAAGATTAATGATGTTGGTGCAACTATTAGATTTGGTAAATCACTCTGATTATTCTCCTTAACATAAGCCAACAAAGCAATGGCTTGTAGCGTCTTTCCTAATCCCATATCGTCAGCAAGACAACCTCCAAGACCATATTTTTGTAGAGCAACTAACCAGTTAAGCCCCTCCTGTTGATAGTGGCGAAGTTTAGCATTAACGGTTTTTGGAATTTTTACAGGAGTGATATTTTGCAAATTTTTAAGGCTCTCTTTCCTCTTTTTAAGCTCCATTAGAAGGTCTGACTTTTGATTTAAATCCTCATACAATTCATCAATTATGTTAAATTGATAATTGGATACTTTAATCTCCGTATCTTTAACCTCACCCGCCTTGAAATATTTTGAAAACTTATTGAGCCATTTTTCTGGCAATAGACCTAAAGTACCATCCTTTAACTCAACATATTTACTCTTATTAAGAAAGTTTTTTTTAATATCCTTAAGAGATACCTTCTGATCGCCAAACGAAATGTCAATACCCAGATCAAACCAATCAGTATTGGAATTTACACTCATTGAAATAGTCGGTTTATTAAGGTTGTACTTGAATGATTTTAAATCTTTTACTCCAAAAATCTCAATATTTTTATCTTTTAATCTTCTGGTCGTTTTCAATAGCCACTCATCTTGAACAAGCTGAAGGGGTTCAAGAAAAAAGATATCCTCCTGCTCAGAAAAATCAGGGTGAAGCTCTCTAAACTCCTCAAAAAACTCCTCTTCCAGATTTTTATTACGCTTAATAATTTTATTTCCCTCAATAATTTGTTTACTCGTATGTATTAAAACAAGATTTCCATTATATTCAACTCCCAACTTAAATGTTATATACTTGCCTTCATAATCTGCTAAGAATAGCTGTTTCTTTATATTTCCATTTTCTTTAAATCTCTTAGTCTTGCATACCCTGTTTTCAATTTTAAAGTATTCAGATATTGGAGCTATAAAGTTTTTTATTACATCCTCTTTTCCATTTTTTAAAAATCTAAGTATAGTTTCATCATTTAGAGAATCTAAATAGAAAAAATCCTTTGAAGATCTAAAAAAATGTAATGTTTTGTTGTTTTCTATACAGAAAAAAGGCGTTATTTCAATTTTTTTAGAATTTATATTATAGGATTTATCTATTTGGATTTTTGGAGTTATTGTTACAAACTCAGAGTCCTCTTTAACAGTAAAAAACAACTCTGCATCTCTATCTGAAAATTTGATCTGTTTTAGGTTTTTCTTGACGAGTTTACCACCACTCTTTTCTACAAAAAATGGATAAATTTCCCTGTTTTTATCTATAAAATTTTTAACCTTAGTAAATATTTCTGTAAATTGCTCTAATTTGATATATGTTATTGAACTCTTGAGCGTTAGGTTATTCATGCTAATAGCTTCTAATAGAAATATTTTCTCTTTTTCTGTTCTATCTTCAATAATTTCTACTAAATTATCTCTTTCTACCTCTTTTAGATATGTGGATAATTCAGTTGTGTTTTTCTTATATTTGCCTACGAAGGGTTTAAAATACAACTTTTTATCACCCATTATATTGAAAAAATTAAAACAGATACCTACACCATGTGTTGCTGTGGGGTTTCTCTTTGGCACTCTATTTAAAAGCACCGAACCATCCTTCTCCTGTTGAGATATTTTTTTTAAATTATTGTTTTTTAAAAGATTAATAACAGGGTGTAAATTTTCTACTTTTTTTATAAAGGACAACCCTTTTGTATTAACCTCCAATTCAAAATATTTGCTATAGTCATCATCTAGAGTTAAACCGTATTGTTTTATATATTTTTCAATTGAAGTATTGAGATAATTGGGGTGAAAAAAATCTCTTCCAAACACCCTATAAATATTACTTAATCCTGCTGAAACATGTTTACATTTATTAGGATAAAAATAACAATTACAATCTATTTTTAATCTATTTGTCTCAGGATCATAATTAAAATTTTGTATAAAACTCCTGCTACTTTTATTATAACGAGTTTTTATATTTCTAGTATCTATATCAACACTTTTAATTTCTGAGAAATATAAATCCGGAGATGAAATATTTAACAACTCCTCTTCAGGAATTATATGTTTGGGTAACAATATACTCAAATGTTTAGATTTTGATATCTCTTTTTCAGTTGATTTTTCTACCTTTTGTAATAAATTTTTGCATTCTAACAGAATATAGTTTAATGCTGCAACTTGATGTTTACAAATACCCCCATAATCGTATGGACAACTACAGGATGTTTCTATCTCTTCTCCTATATCAACTATTATAAGATATAAAAAATTTTTACTCCCCAAATATTGAAAAACATATTGACAATCCGATCTTTTTTCTAAGGTTGGAGTTATTAGTTTTGCTCGCCTTCTAACAGCAACGGAACTATTTAATTTTATATACAGTTTTATCCTATCTTTGAGATCCATAGTAAACCCCTTCTCTTAAATTTTATAACATTTATCTCTCAATAAATAGGTTTAATTGATCCATACAACACTCCTTTTGCTTTGCAAGTTCATGGAAAATTTCTCCAAGATATTTCTTCAATGATAAAAATAAAGTTTTTTGACTATATTTAAGAATAAAAAGAACATTATACTTGCAATCATAAGTTGTATGTTTTATACTTTCATAGTTATTCATTTCTAATTGTCCTTTCTTTAAACCTTGAGCAATTCGAGGAAAGGATGGTTAGAAATTGATAATAAATCAAACTTTACAACTCCTCCAGTAAAAATGGATGTTTACCTACTTCAATTATAAACCATTGTTTACAAATCCAAAATATTCTTTTTTATTTAAGACAATTTAAGATCTAACTTATTAAAAAAGATAAATATATCTTCTTTAATAGGTATCTGGAAAAAAATTTTATAGAAACTTCAATACTATATAAACTCCTTTTCATCTCTATATATTCTGGTAATTTTCTTAGCCTTACCTGTTGAATCATCAATCTCCACAACAACACCGTTTATTTTAAGATCTCCACTTGAAAACTCATATCTAAAAGGTGTTTGGAATCTAAATCTATTCAGTGCTATCTCTTTTTTCATACCAATAACAGAATCAAAAGATCCTGTCATACCTGCATCACATATAAATGCAGTTCCGTTATCAAAAATCCTCTCATCGGCAGTTTGGACATGGGTATGTGTTCCCACTAAAGCTGATACCTTTCCATCCAACCACCAACCCATACTTATCTTTTCAGCAGTTGTTTCAGCATGAAAATCTACAAAGATAACATTGGTTTCTTTTCTTATCTTCTCTACAACATCAACTATCCTGTTAAAAGGACAATCTATTGGCTGCATAAATGTTCTTCCCTGAATATTTATGATACCGACTTTTCTACCTAAATTATCTTTAATAATAGTATAACCTTCTCCCGGAACACCTTCAGGATAGTTTAAAGGTCTTAAAATATTTGCAAATCTAGAGTTGTTTAAAGTTCCATGAAATTTACTATAATCCCATATATGGTTTCCACTTGTTATACAATCTACACCTAAATCAAAATATTTTTTTGCCAACCCTTCAGACATACCCTTACCGTTTCTAGTATTTTCTCCATTGACAACAATTAAATTTGGGTTAAATTCATTTTTTAGTGATGGTATTGCTTTCTCAAACATTCTCATACCGGGCTCGGCAACAATATCGCCAACAAATAGGATAGTTATCATCTCTTTTCCATTCTCTTTTAAGTTTTCACAATAGTGTGAATCTGGTTAGGTAGATAAGAAAAACAATTCTGTTCTCTACATTTAAAGGTTAATTTCATTTTTAATATTAAGGAGGGTAGAATTGTACTCTACCCATCAAAATTAAAAATTTTATCTTTCAAGAAAATATTACTTAGCAACTCCTTGAGCCCTGTATTCTCTAATAACAGTTACCTTTATATGACCCGGATATTGCATCTCATTTTCAATCTTCTCTGCAATTTCGCTTGCAAGTAAATCGGCTCTTGCATCATTTACACTATCATTCTCAACCAAAACCCTAATCTCTCTACCTGCATGGATAGCAAATGCTTTCGTAACGCCCTCATATTCTAAAGCAACATTCTCAAGTTTCTCAATTCTCTGCAAATAGTTTCCTAAAGTCTCTCTTCTTGCACCAGGTCTCGAAGAGGATATAGCATCAGCAGCCATAACAAGAGAACTTATAGGGTGAGCTATAGGATAATCTTCGTGGTGTGAAGCAATGGCATTTAAGACATACTTAGACTCTTTATACTTTTTGGCAAGCTCTAAACCAAGCTCAACATGGGTTCCTTCCTGATATTGATCAACAGCTTTACCAATATCGTGGAAAAGACCTGCTCTTGCTGCCTCTTTTGTATCATATCCAAGTTCTGCAGCCATTAAAGCACATAGCTTTGCACACTCAATAGAGTGTAATAACACATTTTGACCATAGCTTGTTCTATAGTGTAATCTTCCAAGAAGTTTCAACATTTCAGGATGAGCTTTTTTAAGATTAAGATCAATGATTGTATCTTGACCAAGCTCCTTAATATGTTGATCCATATCCTTCTTTGCTCTCTCAACAACCTCTTCAATCTTACCCGGATGTATTCTTCCATCCTCAATAAGGGCTTCAAGAGCATTTTTTGCAATACTTCTTCTAAACGGATCAAAACCTGAAATAACAACAGCACCAGGAGTGTCATCAACAATAAGTTCAATACCGGTAGCCTGTTCAAAAGATCTTATATTTCTACCCTCTCTACCAATAATTCTACCCTTTATATCATCATTTGGCAGATTTATAACAGAAACGGTAGTATCTGCACTATGATCAGCAGCTGTTCTCTGTATAGCTGAAACAACAATCTCTTTTGCTTCTTTATCTCCGGTCTCCTTAGCTTGATCTTTTATCTCTTTTATTGTTTGAGCAGCACTATCTTTTGCCTTATTTATAAGCTTGCTCTTTAGATATTCTAAAGCCTCCTCTTGAGACATTCCGGATATTTTCTCTAAACTCTCAATACTCTTACTTAAATTCTTTTCAATCTCGTTGGTTTTTACTTCTAAATATCTCTCTTTATCCTTAAAAGATTGTTCTTTACTTCTTATCTCTCTCTCATGTTTTTTAAGTTGCCCCTCTTTTGATTTTAGTTGATTTTCAAAATCTTTAAGCTGGAGTTCTTTCTTATGGTTTCTATTTTTTTGAGTATCAATTTCAGACTCTAGCTTAGATCTTTTTTTATTGAACTCATCCTTTAGAGCATTCTCCTCCTTAAGTCTTTCAACCTCAAAATCTTTCTTTAGAGCATCAACATCTCTTTTTGCATCATCTATCAGCTTTTTTGAAATAATATCAGCATTACCAATCTTACTCTTAAAACTTAAATACGCCAATACATAGCCAAGAACAAGTGCAACTACAATTATAACAATCGTATATACATATATATAATCCATCTTTCTAACCTCATTATTTATAGTTTTCTTTAGATTATATATTGCTGACTATATGTAAAAATATACAATAACTTTTATATAAAAGTCCCACCTCAAATCAGTTTAATTAAACCCAAGTTTGATATAAGTTTAATCCAATAATAGAAAAAACATATTCAAAAGAATATCTGTAGTCAAAGTTACTATTTTGACCTATCTACTTCATTATTAACATATTTTAAAACCTTTACAACTACTATCATAAAGTTAATGCCCTGTTTACTTCTATTTCAAACTTTTCTTATCTACACTTTTATTAAACATATTAATTTAGTTTATCTCATAGTATATTTAAAATATATAACCGCAATATCAACTCTTCTTATCCAAATTGATAAAAAGTTCCTTTACCTCTTTATCCAGAGAGTGTAAATCTTTTCTATATTTCTCCTTAAGTTTCAAAAGCTCATCAGCTAGATTTATAGCCGTCAAAACTGCAAGCCTTTGAGTGGAGTTCATTCCTGTAGATTTTTTAAACTCTCTCATCTTTTGATCTACAAGAGAACAACATTTCTCTACATGTTTATCATTCTCACTAGATCTCATTTGGTACTCTTCGTCCAAAATCTTAATCTTTATGCTAGGCATTATTACTTACCTATCTCCATTTTAAGATTATCCAGTTGATCTTGAAGTTCACTCATATCGTCAGAATCTTCATTGTAGTCACCATCTAAAAGAGAGCCTTCTATGGTACTATCATCATCTATTTTTTCTTTAGTAAAATCATCTATTTCAGAAGATTTAATAGGATCAACATCATCAATAGAGTTTTTTAGATCCATTAGATATGACTCTATCTGCTTAACAGCGTTCTTATTGTGCTCACTAACCTCATTAAACTTAATCTCTTCAGCATCAATCTTCTCTTTTAAACAGTTGATCTCTTCGTTTGAAACTCTATTCTCTTCCTGAAGTTTTTCTTTCTCATCAGTTAGATTTTTAATAATTTCATCTTTTTCCGCAATCTCATTTTTAAGTGCCGCTATCTTTGTAGAAGCTTCTGTGATCATCTCTTTGATCTTCTCAATTTGTATCCCGTTCATAACTGTCACCCTTTATCTTAATTCTGAATTTATCTCTTTTTTAATACCATTAATTACCTTATTGAACATTTTATCAATCTCTTTCTCTTTCAAAGTTGAATCATCACTTTGGAAAACCATTCTAAAAGTGTATGACTTTTTACCGTTCTCAACCTGATCTCCCTGATAAAAATCTACAACATCTATATTTCTTAACTTCTTACCACCATATTTTTTGATAACTTCCATAACCTCAATACAACTCATACTCTCATCAAGTAGTAGAGAGATATCTTTCTTAACTTTAGGAAATTTTGATACAGGCTGAAGTTCTATTGAAATATCTTTTTCAACATCTCTAAGCTTATCTACATATATATCCAAACCATAAACAGGAGTTTCAATTTCAAAAGTCTCAGCTACATCATCAGATATTTTTCCCAATGTAGCAATGTGAACTTTACCTGAAAAAACAAGCAAAGACTGATCTCTGTCAAAATAGGTCAAACCTTCGTTTGGCTTGTACTCTAAATTCTTTAACGATCTCAAATCTGCTATGGCTTCAAAATATCCCTTTATATCATAGAAGTCAAACATTACCTCTTCTTGATTCCAAGATTGCTGAACCCTCTTACCTCCAATTAAAAGCGAAAGACTCTCTGTTTCAAAGATAGAATCTTCACTCTTCTCAAAAATAGCTCCTGATTCAAATATAACCAAATGGTCATTTCTATATCTTAAATTCCTAGAAGCACATTGTAGAAGAGAGCTTAAAACAGAGGTTCTTAAACTATTAAGCTCTTCATTTAAAGGATGTTCAAGAACAACCCAATTTTTCATAAATGGTTTATTGTACTTAGCTTCCTGCATAGTTCTTGAACAGGTCTCATAAGCACCAAGCTTTATAAAATCATTTTTGAGGCTATCTATAAAACTATCTTTATTATCTATAGAAATATCCAGATCAAATTCAGACCTTGTAGTTTCAGGAATCTTCTCATAACCGTAAACCCTAACAACCTCCTCAATAAGGTCAATCTCCTTTTTCACATCAGGTCTAAATGTTGGAACAACCACCGAAAGAGTATTATCATCAACAACTTTAACTGTAAAATCTATTAACTCTAAAGAAAATTTTATAACCTCTTGAGTAAGAACAAAGCCAAGAATCTTGTTTGTTCTGTCAACTCTAAGATCTATTGTTACAGGATCTATCTTGTTTGGGTATATATCTATAACATCTTTAATAACCTCACCACAGCAAATCTCCTCTATTAAAGAAGCTGCTCTGTTTATAACATATAGAGAGCTATTAGGATCAACCCCTCTTTCAAATCTTTTTGCCGAATCTGTCGAAAGGTTGAGATCTCTCGTAGCATGTCTTATATCTACAAAATTGAAGTATGCTACTTCAAGAGCTACATCTTTTGTTTCTGATGTTACCCCAGAGTTTTCTCCACCCATAACGCCCGCAATTGCAACAGGCTTCACAGCATCGTTTATCATTAAAGTATCATCATTTATTGTGTACTCATCTCCATCAAGAGTTGTAAACTTCTTTTGGGAAACACCCTTCTTTACTACAATTTTTGCTCCTTCAAGATTTGCTAAATCAAAAGCATGAAGAGGATGTCCTGTTTCCATCATAACATAATTTGTAATATCAACTACATTATTTATAGGTCTTAAACCAACGGCTAAAAGTCTCTCTTGAAGCCACTTTGGAGATGGAGCTACTTTAACATTTTTTATAACTCTTGCACTGTATCTTGGGCAAGCCTTTGTATCTTCTACAACAACCTCTAGATATTTACTTATATCATCTATTTCATTTTTTATTAAAACTTCTGGTTTCTTTAGAGTAGTATCTTCAAAAACTGAAAACTCTCTTCCAAAGCCAAAATATCCAAACATATCAGGTCTATTAGAGGTTATATCAGCCTCTAGAACAGTATCCTCATATCCGTACAACTCCTTAAAAGGTGTTCCTGCCTCATACTTATCATCAAGCACCATAATACCACTATGATCTTCACCAATGCCAAGTTCATCTTCGGCACAGATCATACCCATAGATTTTACACCACGAAGCTTTGAGTTTTTTATTTTAAGATCACCTAGAACAGCACCCTTTGTAGCAACCGGAACTGTTTGTCCTTCAGCAACATTAGGAGCACCACAAACAATCTGTAACGGATCTCCTTCACCAACGTCCACTTTACATACTGAAAGCTTTTCAGCATCGGGATGTTTCTCTTTAGATAATACTTTACCAACATATATCTTATCAAAATTATTCTCAATCTTTTCAACTTTTTCAATCTCAAAGCCAAGGAAGGTAAGTTTATTTACAATCTTCTCTGTATCACTTTTAAAATCTACATAATCTTTTAACCAATTGAGTGAAATTTTCATTGCCATAACTATTTACTCTTCCACATTTATATTAAAATTGTTCTAAAAACTTTAGATTATTCTCATAAAGATCCCTTATATCGGAAATTCCATATCTTAGCATTGTTATTCTTTCAATTCCAAGACCAAAAGCAAAACCTGAATACTCTTCAGGATCTACACCAACACCCTCAAGAACAACAGGATTAACCATTCCCGCTCCTCCAAGTTCTATCCAACCACTTTGCTTACACAAAGAACACCCCTTTCCGGTACATTTAAAACAGGTTACGTCAACTTCAGCAGAAGGTTCGGTGAAAGGGAAAAAGTGAGGTCTGAATCTAACCTTTGTATCCTTTCCGTAGAGAGCTTTAAAAAATTGAAGAAGAGTACCTTTAAGATCGGAAAATGATACATTTTTATCTATAAAAAGCCCCTCACATTGGGTAAACATAGCCGTATGAGTTGCGTTTTCCTTCTCATTTCTGTAAACTCTTCCGGGAGATATAATTCTAAACGGAGGATTACTACTTTCCATTGTTCTTATTTGAACAGATGAAGTTTCTGTTCTAAGCAAAGTCTTAGCTTTCTTATCCACATACAAGGAATCACTTACCTTTCTTGCAGGATGCCATTCAGGCATATTTAAAGCATCAAATATATAGTGCTCTGTCTCAATTTCAGGACCGCTTGCAACAGAAAAACCCATTTTCCCAAAAATATTTTTAACATCCTTTAAAACTCTTTGGATAGGGTGAACCTTTCCGGCGTTAACTTTTCTTGCAGGTAGTGAAAGATCTATTTTAACTTTACTACTCTTCTCAAGCTCTTTTTTTCTTTGGTTTAGAAAATCAAAAGCATCATTTTTTAGAGTGTTAAGTTTTTGACCAAGTTCCCTCTTTATAGAGTTGTCTGCATCTTTCATCATTGAAAAAAGTGATAAAACAACACCTTTTCTGGATAGATATTTTATTCTCAGCTCCTCAATTTCATCAATAGTTGAAGCGTTAGAAAAACTCTGCTTAACCTCTTCATATATTTTATTAACTTTTTCTATCATTTTTACTCTCAATATCAATATTTTTAATTTTAGGCACAATACCAAATATAAATCTATAAAAAATATGAAATTTTAAATCTAATGTCAATCATTATCTCTAATAATAAACGAAATTTCCCTTAAATAGAGAAAAAACAAAAAAATAAATCATAATTAACATCCATTTTATTCCATTTCCAGAACATTTTTACTACTTAAATTAACCAATGAAATGAAATTAGCATCTCGCATTGTTAGGTATACTATAAGCATGAAATAGGGGTATTTAACAATATGATAACTACCTTTTTTAATGAAATTATATCTTGACGAGAACTATCTTTTTTAATATTATCAAAAGGTAATAAAGAAGGTAGATATTATCTTTACAATAGTTATTGGATAAGAGATAAAATCTCCTTCACTTGGATAAACCCCTTTCTCTATTGGATTATTGAATGTTATCCAATTTTCATCTTAATTACAGAACAATAGAGTTAGTCAAAGTAAATAATAACTGATAAATTTGGAGTAAATATGTTAAAAAAGATTTCTGATCTGGATAAGATCTTAGAGGGTCAAAAAGAGAAAAAAAAGATTGCTGTTGCAGCAGCAAAAGATCAAAATGCCTTAGAGGCGGTTTTTAATGCAAGAGCAAAAGGGGTTGTTGAACCTATTTTAGTAGGTGATAAAGAGGGTATTGAAAAAATATGTAAAGATAAAGGTTTTGATCTTAAAGGGATCAAAATTGTTGATGAAAAGAACCCAAACAAAGCAGCTTTGGAAGCTGTTAAACTTGTTAGCTCCAAAGAAGCCGATATTTTGATGAAGGGACATGTAAGTACAGGCGGTCTTTTAAAAGCTGTACTAAACAAAGAGTTTGGTCTTAGAAAAGGTGGAGTTATATCACACTTTGCAATGTTTGAAGTTCCTACTTACGATAAGATTATTGGTTTGACAGATGTTGCAATGAATATTAAACCGGATCTTAAAGAGAAAGGTGAGATTGTAAAGAACGCTGTTGAGTTTATGAATAAACTAGGCTATGAAAAACCAAAAGTAGCCGCAGTTTGTGCTGTAGAGGTTGTAAATCCTGCAATGCCTGATACTCTAGATGCTGCTATTCTTTCAAAAATGGCTGACAGAAAACAGATTCCTAACTGTATTATTGATGGACCTTTAGCTTTTGACAATGCCGTAAGTGTTGAAAGTGCACACCATAAAGGGATTGAATCTATTGTTGCAGGTAATGCTGATCTTCTATTGGCTCCTGATATTGAAGCGGGTAATGTTTTATACAAATCCTTTATCTTCTTCTCAAGGGCTAAATGTGCGGCAGTAATTTTAGGAGCAGCAGCACCTATAGTTTTAACATCGAGAGCTGACTCTGACGAAACGAAACTTAACTCAATAAAACTTGCAGCTGCAATCAACTAAGGAGATCATTTATGTCAAAAAAGATTTTAACCATAAACCCTGGTTCAACATCAACAAAAATTGCTGTTTTTGAAGGAAGTAAAGAACTTTTTCTAAAAAATATTAAGCATTCAAGTGAAGAGATTGAAAAGTTTGAAGATATTTCCGATCAATATGAGTTTAGAAAAGATATAATATTAAAAGAACTTGCAGATGCAAATATTGATCTTTCAGATCTTAAAGCTATTGTTGGAAGAGGAGGTCTTATAAAACCTGTTCCTTCCGGTGTATATACAGTTAATGAAGCTTTAAAAGAGGATCTTAGAAAAGGTGTTTTAGGTAAACACGCTTCTAACTTGGGTGGACTGATTGCAGACGATATTGCAAACACAATTGAAGGAGCCAGAGCATTCATTGCAGATCCTGTAGTTGTTGATGAGTTTGATCCTGTTGCCAGAGTTTCAGGGCATCCTGATTTTGAAAGAACATCAATCTTCCACGCTCTAAACCAGAAAGCTGTTGCAAGAAAATATGCTGATAATGTAAAAAAACCTTATGAAGATTTGAATCTTATTGTAGTTCATCTTGGTGGTGGTATTAGTGTTGGAGCTCATCAAAAAGGTAGAGTTATAGATGTAAATCAAGCACTTGACGGAGATGGACCTTTTTCACCTGAAAGATCAGGAACGCTTCCTATAGGAAAGGTTATAAAAGCCTGCTTTTCAGGTAAATACACCGAAGAAGAGATGAAAAAGGTTGTTGTAGGTAAAGGAGGATTTACTGCATATCTTGGAACAAACAATGCTAAAGATGTATTTGACAGAGCCAATGCAGACGATGAAAAAGCAAAACTAGTAAGTAACGCTATGGTTTACCAAGTTTCCAAAGAGATTGGTGCTATGTTTACTGTTTTAAAAGGTGAAGTAGATGCTATTATCCTTACAGGTGGTATTGCTTATAATAGTAAATTTACTGAACTTGTAGAGGAGAGAGTTAAAAAACTTGGTGAGGTTGTTGTTTATCCGGGAGAGGATGAAATGGAAGCTCTCGCTATGAACGGAAACTTTATTTTAGACGGTAAAATAGAACCAAGTGTGTACAAGTAGGTATAACAGCTTATACTAAAACAAATAAAAAAGAGAGCGTACGCTCTCTTTTTTATTTAGGATTTACTTAAAAAGTTTCACCCTCAAAATTAAGGTAAAATACAGAAGTTATCTACTTCCTTTTTTAAAGAAAGTTATCCATTATCATTATTCATAGTAACTCATTATATCTTTTTTAAAATCATAATATCTGTCCTCCATTATAGCTTTTCTTGCCTCTCTTGCAAGCCATAAATAGAAATGGATATTATGTATAGATGCCAATTGACCCGAAAGCATCTCTTTAGCATTGTAGAGATGTCTAACATAAGCTCTGGTATAGTTTCTACAGGTAAAACAATCGCAATCTTTATCTATAGAGTTAAAATCCTCCTTAAATTTAGCACCTTTTAACACAAGCTTACCCTTGGATGTGAAAACAGTACCGTTTCTCGCATTTCTTGTGGGCATAACACAATCAAACATATCTACACCAACTTCAATACAGTTCAAAAGATCTTGAGGAGTTCCAACACCCATTAAATATCTCGGCTTGTTTTTTGGTAAAATTTCTGTACAAACTTGGGTTATCTCTTTTATAAGTTCCGGCGGCTCTCCAACAGAAACACCACCAATGGCATAACCTTCAAAAGGATCAAGCTCCATAATCTCATTACAACTTATTCTTCTCAAATCATGGTAAGTTGAACCTTGAACAATTGGAAATAAACTTTGATAATGACCATATAGAGGCTCCTCTCTCACCCATATATCTCTACACTCTTTAGCCCATCTTGTAGTTCTTTTAAGAGCTTTTAAAGCATACTCTTTGGTAGAAGGATATGGAGCACACTCATCAATAACCATTTGGATATCCGAACCTATATTTCTCTGAATATCCATTACGAGTTCAGGATTAAAAAAATGTTTTGATCCATCAATATGAGATTGAATAAGAGCTCCTTTATCGGTTATTTTTGAGAGTCCTGCTAAACTAAAAACTTGGAATCCGCCACTATCTGTAAGAATAGGCTTATTCCAATTCATAAATTTATGAAGTCCACCTGCCCTATTTATTAAATCTTTACCCGGTCTCATGTGCAAGTGATAAGTATTGCCTAAAATAATTTGAGCTCTAGCTTCCTCAAGATCTCTGTTTGTCATTGATTTCACATTACCAATGGTTCCAACCGGCATAAATATAGGTGTTTCTATATCACCGTGATCTGTGTGAATTATTCCGGCTCTTGCACCAGTTTTTTTATCTGTTTTAATTAGTTCGTAAGTTAGCATATATATCCTCTTCAAAAATAAATTCAAACCAATATTTTCAGAGTAATATAATTGTAATATTAGAAAATAGCATAAATTATTATTCAAGACCTTTCCAGTAAAACCTAAATTATAACCTAACGAAAAATTTATAAAAGAGTAAGTTATGCTAAAATATATTTAAAGAATCTATTTCTCAGTTATAAATTCCTAGATCTCTTAATTTTTCCTCTTAACAATGGGAGAAATTAAGATAATAGCACAACTAAAACAACCTTGAATCAGGCTTCAAACATATCTATACAAAATATTAAATAGTTTACGCTTATTTTTTTAAGAGGATACTTATTAAAATTTATACCCACCTTTAAATGGAGTAATAGAATCTAGTTTTTCACCTTTAAGATAGTGGAAAACAATAGTTTTCATCCCCTTATTACTCAAATATCTAAGATCGACAATATAGTTTGAGATAGAGTAATTTTTAATCTTCTCAATAGGAAGGTATACAGGTTTAGAGAAAAGTATTATGTTTTGAGACAGATTATTTTCAAACACTCTATAATTTGAACCCTCTTGGTCTGTAAAAACCGTTTTATTACTTTCAGAACCTCCTTCTCCTTGTATAGATGCTTCGGTTGTCATTACATGGGGATATCCAAATATATAGAGAGAACTCTTTTTATCAAAACTTATATCGTTTAGATCTGTTTCAAGTGAATGTATGATATCACCATCAATATACTCCTCCAGTTTTGCTCTGCTATATCTGTTTTTAATATTTAAAGAGTACCATGTATCTATATTAAACCCTCTCTCTTTAAAATAGATTATCTCACCTAAGTTGGAAACAACAACACCATGTTTTTTATCAATCTTTTCAAGTAGGTTATAGTATTTATCCTTTATCATATTTGGCAGGATAATATAGAGATTATTATAACTATCAAGTTTTGATCTATTATTTATATAAAACTGAAAATCTATATATATCTTATGGGAATCTTTAACAAGATTAAGAGCCTCAAAATTATCAACGGTAAAGATGAAATTAGGTTTTGATGGTTTTGAATCTTCAATATCAACTATCTCCATAGGAAGAGGCAATCTTGAAAGGTTTTGAGCAGAGCTAATTATAGAATCTATATAGTTGGATAAAGCTTGCTTGATTTTTGATATCGGAAGGAAAATATTATCATCTATATCAAATCTATTTATGGAAAGTTTAAAGCTTTTATGAGTAAAATTGTTAAGTTTTTTTCTTAAAAGAGATGAAAATCCACCCTTTTTAGCAATTTCATACTCCATACTTATTGAATGGTTATCAAAAAGAAACAGAACAGATCTATCTTTTGATAATATATTGAGATCAAGATATATAAAAATATCATTTTGAAGTTCTTTTTTAATCTCTCCACTACTGTTTATATATACCTTATCCCCAATCTTAAATTGATTAATATTTTCACTAAAGTAGAAACTTCTATTGTCAGATTTAGCATTGGATTTTAGTTCAAAACCGTATCTTTTACCTTTTCTTTCAATAGTTAAGCCATCACCCTTTTTAGGAGTATACTGAGTTGATTTTGATACCGGAACAACATCGTTTTTTACACTTTTAACCACTCCGATATAAAGACCTTTATTGGATGAGTTCTCTCTATTTATAAGATTGAGGTTTTTACCTTCAAAATAACCACTTTCACTACCCCTGTCAAAAGAGATCTTTGAAGCAAAATAGAGATCATTATCAACTACCCCCTTAGCTAAACTTTTGTAGTACTTTGTTGTGGAGTAAACATATTCGGGAGATCTCATCCTACCCTCAATTTTTAAGGTTTTTACCCTTGATTTTCTAAGCCTCTCAACATAGTTTGAGCCATCGAGATCTTTTGGACTTAGAAGAAATAAAGATTTACCGCCATCTCTAAACTTTTTCCTGCAAACTTGAGCACAACTACCATGATTTCCACTACGAGAACCTATCATTCCACTAAAAAGGCATTGACCACTGTATGAAACACAAAGAGCACCATGTATAAAAACCTCTGTAAAAATTTTTGACTCTTCACTTATCTTTTTTATCTCATCAATAGAGAGTTCTCTAGCTAATACTGTTTGGTAAAACCCCTCATTTTCAAGAAATCTAACCCCACCTATATTGTGGATTGACATCTGTGTTGAAGAGATAAGGTTAAATTTTGGAAAAGATTTTTTAACCATATCTATAAGAGCCAGATCTTGAATAATTATACCTGTAATCTCAATATTATATATATTGCTTAAAAGGGAGTAGATATCAGAAATTTGAGAATCTGAAAGAAGTGTATTTATAGTAATAAACAGCTTTTTATTTGTGAATTTTGAAAATAGGGCAACCTGTTTTAACTCATCTACGGTAAAGTTTCCGGCATTGGTTCTTGCACTATACCTCTCAAGACCAAGATAGAAAGCATCGGCATCTGCTAAAAATGCAGCCTTAAACTTCTCATAATTTCCACAAGGTGCCAATATCTCCATTATACAGCTCTCCAACATTTACATAAGTAGGAGTCGTAATATAATCAACAATCAAATAAAAAATTACTTTTTTATACTTCTTTTAACTATTATAATTGTTTGTAAAATTTTGGAAAGATACTAGGTAAACTATTTTATGAATATTCTACTCCTCGATAACAATGATTCTTTTACATACAATATTGTTGATCTCTTTAGAAAGTTCAAAAATATTAATTTGGTTGTAAAATCATCTTTTGAAGATCAATCATACTTAGAATTTTTTGATAAATTTATAATATCTCCGGGCCCCGGTCTACCAAAAGATTTTCCCCATATATTTGAAGTGATAAAATATTGTGAAAAAAATCAAAAACCTCTACTGGGTGTATGTCTTGGTCTTCAATCTATAGCCCAATATTTTGGAGGTTATCTGTTCAGATTGGAAAATGTTGTTCATGGTCAAAAAAAAGAGATACAGATTATTGAAAACTCTTTACTATATAAAGGTTTAGAAAAAAATATTAAAGTAGGTCTTTACCACTCTTGGGCTGTTGACACAGATAAGGTTCCAAGCTGTTTAAAAACAACCTCTCTCTCTAAGGATAATATTATTATGTCCTTAGAACATAAAAACTTACCTATTTACGGAGTTCAATACCACTTAGAATCTTTTTTAAGTAAATATGGTTACAATATAGTTTCAAATTTTTTGGAGATTTAATTAGTGGATTGGAAAGATTTTGAAAAAGTCATAACAGAGTATTTATTACAGAACGAAAAGTTTATTTTTGTAATAGATTTTGATTGTAAAAAACCATTTATATGTAAATTAGAAGAGGCAAAATCTCACAATATATTTTATAATATAAGGGGAAAAAGTAATTTTGATATAGAGAGAAGTAAAAAATTTGATAAGATTAAATTTAAAGGAGTATCTAAAGAGATTTTTGCAAAAAGTTTCAACAATGTAAAAAAACACATTCAAAACGGAGATTCGTATCTGTTAAACCTAACATTTCCCTCTATAATTAATGAGAAATTAGACCTCTTTGATATATTTATAAACTCATATGCACCTTATAAAATATACTTTAAGAATATATTTACCTCCTTTTCTCCTGAACCTTTTATAAAAATAGAGAACAATAAAGTTTATACCTACCCTATGAAAGGTACTATAGATGCAAACATCTCAAATGCTGAAGAGATATTACTAAACAATAAAAAAGAGGAGTGGGAACACAATACTGTAGTTGATCTACTTAGAAATGATATGGCTATAATTGGTAAAAATATTGAACTTTCAAACTATAGATATATAGAAAAGATTAGAACTACAAATGGAGATATACTTCAAACAAGTTCTGAGATTGTAGGGGAGCTTAAACCAAATTGGAAAAAATATTTTGGAGAAAATTTGAGAAAAATCCTTCCTGCCGGTTCCATTAGTGGAGCACCAAAGAGAAAAACTATTGAGATTATTAAAAATAGTGAAATTACTTCAAGAAGTTATTATACCGGAGTATTTGGAATATACGATGGTAATTTTTTGGAATCGGCTGTTTTGATTAGATATATAGAAAAAAATGGAGATAAGCTAATCTTCAAGAGTGGAGGTGGGATAACCTCTCATAGTAAATTGGAGGAGGAGTATAATGAACTCTTGCAAAAAGTTTACATACCCTTTGTTTGAGACAATTTGTATTAGCAATGGGGAAATTTTAAATCTAGAGTTTCACAGAGAAAGATTTGAAAGATCATTTTTAGCTTATTATAAAATATCTCCTAGAGAAGATATCTTTAAAAATATTGAGATCCCTCAAAACTATAAAGAGGGATTAGTCAAACTAAAAGTTTCCTATAATGACAAAGACAGTAAAAAAGAGTTTTCCAATTATATTATAAAAGATATAAAATCATTAAAGATCGTATTTGATGATACTATATCTTACAATCTAAAGCTATCAGATAGAGAATATATTCAAAAGCTTCGTAGAAAAAGAGGAAATTGTGATGATATTCTCATAATTAAAAATGGTCTGGTTACAGACACATCTTTTTGTAACATAGTTTTTAATAATAATCTTGAATGGATTACGCCAAGCACTCCTCTTCTTAAAGGTAGTATGAGAGCAAAATTGTTGAAAAGTAACATTATAAAAGAGAAAAGAGTAACTTTAGATGATATCTATAAATTTAAAAGTTACAAGTTGATTAATGCTATGAGAGACATTAAAAATATTAAATCACACTCTATAGATACGATTAGATAGGATCTTACTGAAAGAGTCATAAAGGGGAAGAGTAAAGAGTGGAAAAATTATCGTGGTAACAACTGAGAAGGTGTTTTAATGCCTAATAAATTCAGCTAAAACACCTTCTTTCTTTTATTACTTCTTGATTATTTTATTGTTTATTTTTTATCTCCTGTTCTCCCAAGTTAAAGGTACCCTGTAGGTGAACATCCCTCTGTGGATAAGGAATTTCAATACTATTTTCTTTAAATCGATACCATATTTCTCTTAAAACCTCATTTCGCACCAGTAGACGATCCGATTTATGAACATCAATATGATATTGAATACGATAGTTAATTGAAGAATCAGCATATTCCCATAAGAATGCTATAGGCTCAGGTGATTGCAAAACATCTTTGTTTTCTTGCATAATCTTCTTTAAGGTATCTATTACCTGCTTAGGTTCATTATCATAGCTTGCTCCAACATATAAAACAATCCTTAAAGTAGAATTGCTATGAGTGTTGTTGATAAAACTGTTGCTAATCGCATTGGCATTAGGGATAACAACTTCCTGTTTATCAAAAGTTTCAACTTTTATGGCACGCATACCTATACTTTTCACTGTTCCTTCATAAGAGTCAAGGTATACCCAGTCACCATTATGTAGAGGTCTCTCAATTAATAAAAGGATCCCCGATATAAAGTTTTTAGCAATATCCTGAAGACCCAAACCGACACCAACACCCAATGCTCCTGCAAAAACAGCTAATGAGGTTAGATCAATTCCCAGTATATTTAAGGTAACAAACATCCCGAATAATGTTACTATATATTGGGTGAAAATAGAGAGTGAACCACGGATACCCAAATCCTTAATACGCAAAAAAATCCAGTTATAACTAAAAGATTTAATCCAACGAGAAAATCTAAAAACCAGATAAAGAGTAATTACTGATAATCCTATCATCTGCAGAGTAATTTCCGATGAACCAATAGTGATTAGAGGTGTTTGAGCAATGAGGAGGGAGTTTACAACCAGGTAGTTGGTTTCATTTAACCCAAGATTAGAAAACATCTCCAAACTAACCAACCAGATCCATACTATTTTTGCAACAACAGATAGAGGTGAAACAACATCAGAGGCAATAAAACTACCATGCTTAAAATGTTTTAGACTATATATTTTTAATTTTTTACGAGAATAATTAATAAACTGGAATCCTAAAGATAAAAAGAATATATAAAATACTCCCTCCCATATATAACTAAGCCCTGCCCAAGCAAAATGACTGAAACCCAATAAGCTTATAACACACATCAAAATAACAGACCAAGGTAATATCTTTAATATTTTTTCATAGAAGCGATATAGTTTACTGTCGCTTTTACCATTGCCGTAAAAGTAATCCAAAACAGCTTTTCTCTCTAACCAGACAAAAATCGCCAAAAATAGAATAAATAGTTTTTCATATAAGTAAAGCACTGTTAAGTCAGCAGAGATGATTCTTGCAAGGTTGTATAGTATTGCAGATATTGCCATCAAAGATGCAAGAAAATATCTATGATATTGATCTTTTTTAGAATGTATAACGAAAAGACATACTGTCAATGCACTTACACCATAAATCAAAGTAAGAAAAATTTCATTACTTGGATAAGAAATTTCACTGGCATATATAAAGCAAACCAGAAATGATATAAACATAAATAGATAGCGGTGGCTTTTTAATATGGAAAATAGAATGAGAATTATATCATTATTTTCCTCTTTTCCCTCTTTAGGAGTAGTGAAATAGGAGAAATAGTTTGCTCCATAGAATATTCCATACAGTAAGCCAACTATAATCAAAAACATAATGGATGTGAGAAATATTGTTAGTAATAACTTCTCCTTGACTTGGTCAATAAGCATTTGAAAACTAATCTGAAATTGATAACGCATCTGTTTTAATGATTCAGGAAACCTTTTAAATGCTGATTTCAAGTTGTTCCCTTTATACAATTCATCCAGAGAAAAGGTAATCTCTTGCCGTCTTTTATTAAGTTCCTCTCCATAAGAAACCATCTCTTTTTTGAGTAGTAATCTCTGATGAAGAAGTGCCTGTTCTCTTTGGGAAAAAGCGTTTTCCAATAACGGCTGTTTACCCCTGATATCAACATATTTTTTCAACTCAATCTTTTTCTCTTCAAGCACCTCTCTTAACTCTTCAATCATCTGTTTTTTTTCAATCATTGAAAGATACTGTTCTTCGAGAGCATTAAGTTTTATACTGTTTAATGGTACTTCCTCTATATCAAAGGTTCGTTGTTCCATGAGTTTTATTAATGATTTATCAAAACCAACAAGCCATAACTGGATCTGTTTTTCATATATATTTTTTTGATCCTCATCAGCTTGTACTACGCTTATGCTTCCATGGTTTTGATTAAATTTATTTTGGAGGCTTTCAATTTCATCACGCAACCTTATCTCTTCTTTCTGCAGTTCAAGGTTACTATAAGTAGTAGAGGAGAGTCTTTGTCGTTTTAAAAGAACTGCTGAACGCCAATTTGTCAACAAGTCATACCCTTTCTCAAGTTGAGAAATATGCTGAGATATCTCCTCTTTATTAAGTTTGAGTTTTTTTTCTAGTGTACTTATTTCAAGCTCAAGAGAACCAAATAAAGTTCGGTTTAAATCTGTTACATCCTCATTATTAACCGGATTAACTATTAGCTGCTTTACATTGAGGTATTTCTCTTTTAATTGTTGTAATTGTACCTCTGCCGAATTTAAGTCAGTATATTTTTGCCTAACTTTTTCTATTTGGCTCTTTATTTTTAAGTGTTTCTCCTTTAACTTATTAACCTGATTTTGTGTAATAATCTCAGATTCCTCTTCCTCCAATCCCTTTATCCGTTCATCAATATTTTTCTCGGTAACCGGCAAATCTGAAAGCAGTGATTTAACACTACTTTTATCAAACTCTTCATTAAGTTTTTTCTCCAGTTTTACAGTCAATTTTTTAAGGAGTAAAATTTGATCGTTAATTGGATTTGCTTCCTGTTCTGAAGTTAATGCTCCTGAGTTAAGAGCAGTATCTATTTTTGTTTGTTCTGCAACAGATAATAAAGGTTGTAAAACACCAATAAAAATTACTAATAAAACAAATATTTTTTTCATCTTTTTCCATTCTTATCAAATTAAAGGTTCTTGAAGATTTATATTTAAATACTGAATTAGATATATTGTTAGAGATAGCAAAAGCTCCCTTACTAACTTAACCAATCTCTACTCTAATTTTAATTACTATTTTCTCACTATTAAAATTATTATCTAATAAGAGTATCACAAAAACAAAGTAATAATATTTAACTTTAATAAGCAAATATAAAATAAAAATTGATTTTCTACTAAAAATATCGTGAAAGTTTTGTGTTCTATTTTTATAGATATTAGGGATAAACTGTTAGATAGAAAGCATTTATGCTTTTTTATGAAAACTTTGTATCTTTTTCAGAAAAATATATTTTATATACCTGTATTAAAATTATAAAAAATCAGAAGCCACAATTATAGAGTCAGAAGCTTTGCTAATTACTCTAAATTTTAGTATATATTTTATAGTAACTAAAATATATGAAGATTTAAGATTAATAATGGAGGTAATATCTATGAGAAACAGGATAGTTAAAACCTTTTCTATAAGCCATTTTATCACAATATTTAAATCGACCTTTAAGTTTATGCCTATCCCTTCAATTATCTCAATTTTGATAACAATATCTTTTCTGTTAATGGTAGAAGGAGGGTTAAGATCAAGTACAGAGAAAATAGTTAGAGATATAGTTATAACCTTGGGTTTAGGTTTTTTCTACTTCCTTAATTTGAGGTTATACTCATTTGTAAAAAATATATCAAAAAAAATAGAAATTATACTCTCAGCGGTATTAACAATACTATTATTAATCTTTTATCTAAAACTTCCGGATGATTACATATATAGATATATAATGAGGATATCCATACTATTAGTAATTCCTGTAATCTTTCTTTTCACAGGAGGTGTAGGTAGAAAAAATGATAATAACTCCTATGCAATATCTGTACTCTATATCCAAAAAATATTAGCAGAAAGTTTGCTGCATCTTCTCATTCTCTTTGGAGGAATAGCATCAATACTATGGTCACTCGATCTACTCTTTGATATAGATATAAAGTCGGAGATCTTTTTGGATATATTAATTATTCTTTCATATTTCTACTTCCCATTCTTCTTTATGAATGGAGTTAAAAATTTTTATAAAGAGGAGATTATAGAGGGATATTTTATTATAGGAAGACCTATAAATATACTTTTTAGATATATAGTTATTCCCTTATTGTATATCTATATTATTATTCTCTATATCTACTTTATAAAGGTTATTTTCTTGTGGGATTGGCCAATAGGTATTACATCTTACCTAATTACTATTTACTCATTTATTGGACTTTTTTCAACTGTCTTCTCAGGATTAAGAGAGAAGGATTATGGTAAATCGCCACTGGATAGATTCTATAGTAAACATTTCTTCCTAATGATTTTACCTCTATTAGCAGTATTCTACCTTGCAATCTTTAAGAGAATAAATGATTATGGGTTTACAGAAAATAGATATCTTCTACTTGCTTTAGCTCTTTGGATTACCTTTATCTCAATTGTAAATATTATCAAAAAAAATAAAGCTTTCTACACAATCCCTCTCTCTTTAGCTATAGTATCCTTACTGACTATAATAGGGCCTTGGAATATGTTTAATATTTCCAAAAACAGTCAATTAAACCGTTTTAAAGATTTTGCAAAAAAATATAATCTTATATCTGAAACTAGTGGAAAACTAATCCCCTCAAATATGGAAATAAGCTTTGAAGATAGGAAAAGTATCAGTTCAATTCTTACTTATTTAAATAGTAGCTACAGATTAGAGCCCCTCAAAGAACTCCTTCCGGATTCTCTCTATGATGGAGGTAAAAAATATAAAGATATACACAAGATTACTGAATATTTGGGATTTACCTATGTTGATAGACATCAAAGTGAAATTCTTTTAGGAAATTACAAAAGTTTTACCGTAGAAGAGAGCTATAGTCGTAACTTAAACGGAGGAAAGAAACTTTATAGTTTCAACCTAAGATCTCATGAGAACTTTAGAAAGAATAGGTTTGAAAACTATACTGTACAATTGGATAGTAGCCTAAATAGTATAGAGCTATTAAAAGATGATAGTGTAAAAATTTTTACCCACACCCTCAAAAAGATCTTGGACAGAACATACAAAATTAATAACAGTTATGATATTCCTCAAGAGATAATGTGTGATACTATTAAGACAAGAGATAGGAGATACCTGCTCTTACTAAAGAGTTTAAACTATAAATACAACTCCTATAAAAAAAGGTATAAAGTTTCATCTGTTTTCGGTTTGCTTATTGAAGAGGAATAATACCGGAACCGGTTGTTAACGCTATTTGCTTGCCAATTAAAAACCCCTCTTAATTTCTCTTCCTTTGGGGAGATCAAGAGGGGGTTCCAGTTTATAGCTTAGAAATAGATTGCTCAAATCTATTTTACCGTAAATCTTTGCACTTTTTCAATAAGATTTTAGCTTCTGGTATTAGCCAGTTTTATCGAAATATTATTAAGCTTCTGCACAGAAGTGTTTATCTCTTCCATATTTAAAGCTTGGGTTTGAATAAAATCACTGATAGAGCTAATTTTACTGGTTATATCATTTATAGATTCATCCATTTCCGCAAGACCTCCGGTTATTTTTTCTGCGGTCTCAGTACTACTTACGGCAAGCCTTCTTACCTCATCTGCAACCACGGCAAAACCTTTACCTTTAGCCCCAACTCTGGCAGCTTCAATAGTTGCATTGAGGGCTAAAAGATTAGTTTGCCTTGAAATATTCATAATCCAATCTGTAATTTTAAGAATTTCATCTGTTTTCTCTCGAACCCTACTAGTAGCATCTGTCATATACTCTTGCTCTTTAGCTATTGTTACTGTTTCTTCAGTAGCATCAGATACAGATTTACTGATCTCTCCGGTGGATTTTGCAAAATCTCCAAGGATTTCATTTAGTTTTCTATCAAGTTCAGCTTTTTGATCCTTCATAAAAGTAATATCTTCAACAGCTCCTGCAACCAAAATAGGGATACCTCCATCTCCTCTTACAGTTTTACCCTTTACTCTTACCCAGATAGTAGAGCCGTCCTTTTTTACCATTCTATTTTCTACATCATAAGGAGTTTGTCCGGTTGGATCCATAAGATGTTTTCCAAAAGCTTCTACAACCATTTGGGCATCATCAGGATGGATACTGTTTGACCAAGAGTTGAATAGATTTGGAAAATCATTTTCATCTTCATAACCAAGCAGTTTTCTTAATTGATTTGAATACCAAAGCGTATTATTAGGATTCATTGGATCCCCTTTTACTACTTTCATATGCCAAGATCCTTCCGTTAAAACTGAATCAATAAGCTCATACCTGCTGATCGTCTGATCCATCTCTACATCTTGCTTTATCTTATCATCAATATCTATAAATACTCCCAGAAACTCCTTTGGTTTACCCGTTTCATCTTTTATAGTATAACCTGCAGATCTAAACCATCTATATGAATCATCTTTTAATTTAAGCCTATAATTTACATCATAAACAGTTTTTCCACTAAAATCAGAAAGAGATTCTTCAAAAGCATTGAGTGTGCTCTTTGCATCATCAGAATGGATCCTCTCAGACCAAGAGCTTAGTTCATTAGGAAAATCATCTTCATCTTCAAAACCTACCATCTTTCTAAAATCATCAGACCAATTTACCTGTTTTATATTCATGTCTGAATCCAATTTTATAGACCATAATCCCGAATTTACGGAATCATTAATGATTTTCATTCTAAGATCTTGATTATTCAATTCTTGATTAAACCTATTGGTTAAAGAGTTGATTAACTCGGCTATCTCTTTTTGCTTAGCCGTAAATGAATTTGTACTCAAGGAAATAAACTTATCATTATTGAGAAGATTTGAGATTTCATTCTTTAAAGAGTCCAGATTACTCTTTTCCAGCTCTTTTTTCAACTCTTTTATTTCACTTGTTAAAGATCTCTCTTTAGCCTTATTTTCCTCTTTAAGTTCAGTAATGAAAGATTGAGACTCTCCAATTTTTTTATTGAAGTTCTCTGTTAATGAATTAATTAAATACGCTATTTCTTTCTCTTCATCAGATCCAAAAATAATATTTAATTTTTTGAATTCACCATCTTTTTGGTAAGAGGTTAACATTTCTCTAATTTCTTGCTTTATAATGAGAAACTTGTCTTGGCTTTTCTTTCTAAATAATCCCATCTTATCTCCCTGTCTATTATGTTTCATTGACTAATAAAATAAAGCACAACATCTGCCATAATAAATCCTGCTCGAATAGTATAATAAACATAAATTTCTTAAAAAACAAAAAACAACTCTATTTCTGTAACATTACCCTGAATTTTAGTTTCTTTAAATATGTGGGGAAAATCCAGTAGTCATAAAATAAGATCTACTGAAGAAATTGAAAGTAAGCTGTTTAGCAATTTGTACAGATACGCTTAAAATAAAGGAGAAGATCTTGAAATGATCTCTATCAAAAAAATCGCAGCTCTTTCTTGGGAAAAAGAGGTCATCACTTCATATAAAAAAGTAAAATACCGGCAGTAACAGAAACATTTAAAGATTCTACACCATTCTCAAGAGGTATATAGATAAGTTCATCACAATGATCTTTAACGAGTCTTCTTATACCTTCACCCTCATTCCCGAGAACCAAACCTATTTTACCCTCTACCTTAAACTCTCTATAATCTCTGCCACCGGAAACTTCAGTTCCTACAATCCAAAAATTTTTAGATTTTAGATAATCTATTGTATTGGATATATTTTTAACTCTTGCAATTTTAACCTTATCAATATTTCCTGCACTCACCTTTGAAACAGTATCATTTACTTGACAACTATTTCTTTCAGGTATGATTATAATATCAACCCCTGTAGCAGCGGCAGTTCTTACAATAGCACCCAAATTATGAGGATCCTCTATCCTGTCCAAGATAACAACTCTCTTGCTTTTATCGAGTAAGCTATCGTTAAGATCACAATATTTAAAGGAGCTTACATAAGCAATTACACCCTGGTGATTCTGAAAGTTTGAAGCTTGATCCAGCACTTTTTTGTTTGAAAAGTCGTATCTAATACCCTTATCTCTGCAAAGATTGATTATATCGTTAAGTTTATCTGATTTTAAAGTTTTAAGTATGACGACTTTATCAATATCTTTACCGGATTTTAAAACTTCAAATACAGGATTTCTTCCATAAACTAATTTCATTATTATACCCTAATTTAACCTAGTACACAACACTATTAAACAACTAAGAAGTTAATATCTTAAATAAAAAACCAACTCCTTGATATCAAACTTTTATAATCTCTGTTTAGTACAATAAACCTAAATTTAATACAAAACTATAAACTTTTAAATAACTCCTTATACCGTACCCTTCGAGAACCTCAGGGTACGGTATTCTATCAATAAAAAACTATAATTAAATAGTAATATTACCCTTTTGTAATTCAATAGCCTTCAAAAGATTTGTCATAAGAGCTACATTTGTTAAAGGACTAACACCTCCCGGAACAGGGGTGATATTTTCAACAATATCCTTAACTTCATCAAAGTTAACATCACCACAAAGAACTACTTCTCCATCAACCGTTTTTTCGTTCATACCCACATCAACAATTGTTTGACCTTTAGAAACAAACTCTTTGGTTATAAACTCCGGACTGCCAATGGCTGCTACAATAATATCAGCTCTCTTTGTAACCTCTTTGAGATCTTTTGTCTTTGAGTGGCAAACAGTAACAGTAGCATCAGCAAATTTACCTCTGGTAAGAAGAAGATTAGCTAATGGTTTTCCAACAATATTTGACCTACCAACAATAACTACATTTTTACCACTTGTCTCTATCTCAAACCCCTTTAAGATATCTTGACAAGCTTGAGAAGTGCTAGGAATAAATGTTGGCAATCCCAATAGGTTTTTACCTGCATTTATTGGACTTATACCATCAATATCTTTTTTATAAGATATCTTCAACGAAACCTTTTCAGAATCTATGTGTGAAGGTAGTGGCATCATTACAATGATACCGTGAATAGAATCATCATTGTTAAGAGAATCAAGATTATTCAAAAACTCCTCTTCGCTAATCTCTTGACTCAATTTAACAAGTTTAAACTCAATATCCATCTTATTACAATTTCTTTCAATCATACCTGCGTAAACAGATGAAGCGGGATCATGATCACACATAAGTACGGATAGCTTAGGATTTATACCCTTCTCTTTTAAATTTTTTATATCCAGTTTTAAATCTTTCTTTCTCAATTTAGAGACTTTCGCACCTTTAAGAATATTACTCATAAGAACTCCATTTATATTATTTTTTGAACTTAATAACTCTTTCACATTTAGTCAAGAGATCTAAACCTATTTTGTTTTATAAAGTTTATAAATAGAGTGCTAAATCTTAAAAAAAAGTTATTAACTTTGTTTTTAGGTTTTAGAGAATTTACACCATATATTGTTAAAGTTGAACAGTTTCTTTTCAATATTATTAAGGCTGTTCAAAAAATTTAATATTTAAACTATTATATAAAAATTAGGAGAAATTATGAACGATCTTGAAATTGCTAACAGTGCTGAAATGATGCACATTAAAAATGTTGCAGAGAAACTTGAAATTTCTGAGGATAATCTTGAATACTACGGAAAATATAAAGCTAAGCTTCCCCTCTCTCTTATTGATGAAGAGAAAGTGAAAAAATCAAAACTTATTTTGGTTTCAGCTATTACTCCAACTCCTGCCGGAGAGGGTAAAACAACTACCTCTATTGGTTTAACTCAAGCAATGAACCTTTTAGGTAAAAAAGCTACTGTTGTTCTTAGAGAGCCTTCTTTAGGACCTGTATTTGGTATTAAGGGTGGAGCTGCCGGTGGCGGATACGCTCAGGTAATTCCAATGGAAGATATAAATCTTCACTTTACCGGGGATATAAATGCTGTTGAGAGAGCACATAATCTGCTTGGAGCTATAATTGATAATGAGCTTCAAAAGAGTGATAGTGAAGTTAATCTTGATCCAAGAACAATTGAGTGGAGAAGAGTTATTGATATGAATGACAGAGCTCTTAGAAAAGTTGTTATTGGACTCGGTGGAACTAAAGATGGTATGCCAAGGGAGACCGGTTTTGATATTACAGCTGCTTCAGAGGTTATGGCAACACTTTGTATGTGTAAAGATCTTCACGATTTAAAAGAGAGATTAGGTAATATCCTTGTAGGATTCTCTTACGATAAGAAACCTGTATATGCAAGAGATATTAAAGCTAATGGTGCTATGGCAGCTCTATTAAAAGATGCTATTAAGCCAAACCTAGTTCAAACTATTGGTGGAAACCCTGCAATTGTTCACGGTGGTCCTTTTGCAAATATTGCACAGGGAACAAATACAATAATTGCAACAAAAATGGGAATGAGTCTTTCTGACTATGTTATTACTGAGGGTGGATTTGGATCTGATCTCGGAGCTGAAAAGCTTATGGATATAAAGTGTGTTTCTGCCGGACTAAGACCTGACGCTATTGTTTTAGTTGCTACTATTAGAGCTCTTAAATTCCATGGTGGTGTAAAACTTAAGGATCTTAAAAATGAGAATCTTGAAGCTGTAGAAAAAGGGCTTGAAAACCTTGGTAAGCATATTGAAAATATGAAGTTATTTAATATAACTCCTGTAGTAGCAATCAATAAATTTGCGACAGATAGCGAAGGTGAACTTGAGCTTGTTAAGAAGTTTGTTGAGAGTAAAGGTGTTAAGGTTGCCATTGCAGATGTTTGGGGATATGGTGGAGAAGGTGGAAAAGAGCTTGCAGAAGCTGTTATTGACGCTGTAGAAAAGGGTAAAAGTGATTTTACTCCTCTGTATGATTGGAACTTAAGCACTAAAGAGAAGATTGAAATTATTGCAAAGAAAATCTACGGTGCTGATGGTGTTGATTATACTGCTCAGGCAAAAACAGATCTAAAGAAGATTAAAAAGCTTGGTCTTGAAAATCTTCCTGTTTGTATAGCTAAAACCCAAAAATCTTTCTCTGACAACCCTAAGCTTTTAGGAAGACCAACAGGATTTACTATAACAGTAAGAGAGATTAAAATTAGTTCCGGTGCAGGATTTGTAGTTCCTATTACAGGTGAAATTATGAGAATGCCGGGATTACCTGATGTTCCTGCGGCAAACCACATTGATATTGATGAGAATGGAAATATCTCCGGATTATTCTAGAGTTTATCTGAATTAATCTATTAAAAAGCCTCCAATTTTGGAGGCTTTTTAAAGTGTAAATAAACTTCGTATTAATTTGTCCTAATTTTTTTATGCTCTTAATTCTCTTTTTCCTCTTCTATTTTCTCAAACTTTATTTTCATATTCATTGCAGATAAAAGGTTGGCAATAAACTCTATTGATGGAGATACTAACCCCTGCTTAAACCTTGATATTACTTGTTGCTTAACCCCCATTTTTTCGGCTATCTCTTTTTGGGTTATTTTGGTCTCTTTTTGATACTCAATAAAGACTTGAATTAATTCATGTTTAAACTTTCTAGCTTCGTATTCTTTTTTTAATTCTGGATTATCAAGACGGTCTTTTAGGTATTCACTAAAATATATATGCCCCTCTTTTTTCATAGTTTCTTTATCCATAATTCTCTCATCTCTTATTTTCTAATAACATACGACATACTTGTTGTATTATAAAGAGATTTTTTCTTTTCATTATTTGGTTTCCATAATAAAGCCGTAAAGATATCCGTAAGATTAAACAGTATTATTTTTTGCAAGCTATTGAATTTTTAAATAAAAAAAGAACTATAGGATGAAATAAAAGTATATAGTAAATATGAAAATAAAAATATAAATGAGTTTGTGGCTAATTGTTAGGGCGAGTATCTTAATAGTATGGACTCTAGACCAATTGATAAATTTATTGGGGAACTTATTTTATAAGATTTTGAAAAAGGGGGAAGTAATGAAAAAGAAAAAAATAGAAGAAGAAACAATTATTATTCCTGACTTTAATTTTGATGGATGGATTAGAAAATTTCCTACTATAGGGGAAAAATTGGAGATGAGAACCTTAGAAGAGGCAAAAGATTATCTTCGAGAATTTAAGGATGATTTTCCGTTTAAAGGAAATCTTGATGATATAGATATTGAAAACTTAACGGAAGAGGATAAAAGGGAGATAGTTAGAAGGTTAAGCTAAAGATTAAATTGAGTATCTTAATAATATAACCTGAGTTCGATATAAGTATTCACCAACTATTTAATGTAATAAGTATAAATCTATGTGTAAAAAGACGTTCCCTGAGGCTCTCGAAGGGAACTAAAATAACAATCATATAATTATACCCTTCGAGAACCTCAGGGT
>PDON01000087.1 GCA_002742935.1 Candidatus Cloacimonadota bacterium
GTTGGTCCGGTAGTTCAATTTGGTTAGAGCACCTGCCTGTCACGCAGGAAGTTGCGAGTTCGAGTCTCGTCCGGACCGCTAAAAAGGGTTTGTAGAAATGCAAACCCTTTTTTTGTTTCTTATTTACAGAAAACTTAACAACAAAAAAGAGAACTCTCCAGCTTTGGAAGTCCTCTTTTTTTGGTAGTGAATATTACTTTTTGATCTTGATTTTGAGGTAAGATAACAGAACGATTTCTTATGAAACACTCCCTATCTCCTCCAACTGGCTTTTAATCATACCTTTAATATTTGAAAAAACCTTGGATGATGAAAGTGGAATACCATCGAAAACCTCTCTAATATCATTTAATGATACACCAAACTCTCCGGATGGAGTTTTATAGCTAAATATAATATCCACTTCCTCCCCTACTGAACAGAAAAGCTGAGTTATGGATCCGGGTAGATCTCCCATTGGTTGCCTGTCAATATTGGATATAGAGAACAACACCTCCAGCTTAGTACCAACACCTTTTTTTGATTCAATCTTAAAAGTACCACCCGTTTTCTCGGCATGAAATTTAATAAGAGGGATACCCATACCAACCTTTCTGCTCTCTCTGGTAGTACCATAAGGATCATCTATAATCTTCATAAGTTCACTATCAATGCCTCTACCATCATCTACTATAGAGATTGTAAGATTATCCCCAGCCTCAACAATAGAGATCTCTATTGTTTTTCCATTGCCTCTTATTGAGTTGTGAGCAATATCTATAATATGGTGTGAAATAGTTCTCATTATTTATAACTCTCCTAAAAAGATTTTATCTTATAACAAAACTTCTCTCTTCAATAGCTTTTTTTAATGATTGAAAACTCAAATCCCCCTCAAACTCAATATATGATCTTCCTATATCCTCTATATAGTGAGCATCAGAACTACTTGTTTCAGGGTATTTACCCTTATTAAAGTATTGAAATTTCTGCTCTTTATCTTGGTAAGAAAGTTCAACAGCCGTAATTTTTAGATCCGGCGAGATAAAACCCAGTTGAGATATTATCGAGTAGGATCTTCTATCTATATGAGCCGGAATAAATATACCACCGAGTTCTATACACTTTTCTCCAAGCTCCTCTACACCTAAAGAGAGGGCAGATATTAGAAGTTTCTCTTCTTGATATATAATATTTGAATCTTTATCGGCAGCTACTTGATACCCAAACTTATCAGGATTATTAATTATTTCAGGAAGAGAGGATTCTAAAATTTTTTGATACACTCTAAGAGATTCGAGATCTTCAAAAAGAGCTAAAGCGTGAACATCCTCCTTACTATTAATCTCAACACCACCAATGATTAAAAGATCCTCTTCACAAAGATTTTTCACCATATATTCAGCTTGAATTGTAGTATTATGATCAGTAATAGCAATCATATTTAAACCTAAAGATTTTGCTTTTTTTACAATATCTACAGGTCCCATATCAAGATCTCCACAGGGTGAGAGAACCGTATGCATATGTAAGTCAGCTTTAACAATCATACAAACCCAATCTATCAAATAAATATAGTTTATCCTTTTCAAAAATATACTATTTACACTCTTTCAATATATTATATATCTCTCCGGAAATCTCAAATGTTCTCTTATCTGTCCCTAATACAGGAATCTCATTCTCTATAGCGGACTCCAACATATCCTCATCCGGCTTAAAAGATTTTACAAGTAAGATAGCACCTAAATCTCTAAGATCTGCAATAGCTGCTACATTTTTATGGGTTTGAAGAGTAATCCAGCAATCACCCTCTCTCGAGCTTCCCATTACATCGCTTAGAAGATCGGAAACATAACCACCCGTAACCTCTCTATCCAGTCCGGCATCTCCACTATAAACAATTAAATTAAGTTTCTCTACAAGATCTTTTACCTTCATAATAATCCTCTATTCAAATTTTTTATTACCCCAAATGGATCTCAAAAGTTTCCCCATATTTTTAGTTGTAGAGCTCTCCTCTTCAACCATCTTATGGTGGAGGAATACACAATAGCTAAGTGTAGCTTTACCATCAATAATATCTCTTGCCAAAGCTTTACAGTTTGGAGAACCACATACCCCGCAATCTACACCCGGAAGAGTCTCTTCATACTCTTTTAACTTTTGCATTTTCAACATTGCTTGATAAAAATCTTCATCTAAAACATCTACGCTTCGAGGGGTTATCTTACCTACACTACTTCTCTTTCTAAGATAAGATTTATGGTTAAATATATCCGACTTTTTACCATCCCCCTTATGGAAGCTTTTAGATCTCTTTCTCAATCTGTCCGCCGCTATAAATCTGTTTTCAACCGTTAAGATTCCACCGGCACAACTTTCATCACAAGCTCTAAGTTCTAAATAATCAACACCCTGTAGTTCTCTACTCTCTACCTGCTCCAAAAATCTAAAAACATTTGAGACTCCGTCAATAGAAAGAGATCTCTTTGTTTTAATATTTTTAGCTTCACCTCCCGTGAGAGACCAAGAGATCTCTTCGGGGTTAAACTCCTGATGATCTTTAAAAGGATAAAGCTTCATATCTTTGTTGTGAAGAATAGAGAAAATCCTATTGTATATAAAATCCAAAGTAATAACTCCATCAACATTACTCCTCTTTTCACCAACAGGACTCTTTACGGAAGCAATCTTAGCTGCACAAGGGGTTATATAAAAGAGACCAACCTCTTTACTCTCAGCCCCAGAATCTTCAAGAAGTTTTCTAAAATAGATAGATGATATATCTACAGGGGTTGTAACCCTTACAATATTATCTATCAGTGAGGGAAATTTTACCTGTATCATTCTAACTATTGCAGGACAATATGATGATATGAGAGGTCTTTCTTCTGTCTTTTTACTGTATTCAGATATAAAGTCAGGAAGAAGAACAGAGGCGTGTTCAACCTCATAAACATGTGTGAATCCCAACTCTCTTATAGCACTATAAATCTGCTCTATCTCAAACTCCTCATCAAATTGAGCGGTCAGTATAGCCGGGATAAGAGCCACCCTGTATTTAAAATTAAATATTTTCTTAAAATCATCGTGATCCACTATTATGGCATTGACCGGACATACTCTGTAACATTTACCACAATCTATACATCTGTCGGATATTAGTTTAGCCTTACCATTTCTGATACGCAGAGCATCTGTTGGACATGAGTTCATACATCTTGAACACCCTATACAAACCTCTTCGATTATTTTAAGTGCATGATGAAACATATTAAAAATCAATCTCTATAGTTAGAGTTGTTCCTACATTCAATTCTGTATCTATATTAAGCCTGTCACAATTTTTCTTAATGTTTGGAAGCCCCATACCGGCTCCAAACCCCATCTCTCTAACCTTAGGTGAAGCAGTTGAATAACCCTCTTTCATAGCTTTATCAATATCCTCAATACCCGGTCCTCTATCCTTAACCACAACTGTTATAAGGTTCTGTTCCAACTTTAATATTATCTCCCCATCTATAGCGTGGGCTACAATATTAACCTCAGCTTCAAATACCGATATAACAACTTTTCTGACTATTTTTGATGGAAGATTTAGTTGCTTTAAAATCTTTTTTATCTCACTTGAAGCATAGCCGGCTTTTGCAAAGCTACCCTCCTCAACTATATATTTAAACTCCATTAGTAAACCTCCTTGATACCGTTTTTGTATAGTATTCCGGAGATTTTAAACATAGAGTATTTGGTTGAAAGAATAGCAACACCCTTATCTTTTGCTAATTGGATCATCTCATCTGAGATAAACTTTCCTCTTACAATAATCACTACAGGAATATCCATAACATCTGCAGTTCTGATAACTTGAAGATTTGAAAGTCCCGTAATTAGTACCATATCCTCTTCATCAACTCTTAGAACATCACTCATAAGATCTGAAGAAAATCCAAATTCAGGTAGATCTAAATTCTCTCCCGTTACAATTTTACTATCTGTCAGCTTAGCTATCTCTAGCAAGTCCATCTATTACCTCATTTTATAGTTTTATTAAAGCTATAACTAATTGCTATTTGAGTCAATCTCTTTTTTTATGGAAAAAGCTGACTTTTTCTCTTGCTATTTTATCCAAAAAGTATTTTATCATGATAAAAATAGAGAAAACCTAAGTAGGATATAAAAGTGTTAAAAATATTCAGCACTTTATATTAAGTATTCGTTGAAAGTTGATTATCGTTTAAATTTACTTATATGATTTTAGGAAAGATATTGAAACCTAATACCATCTGTTCACTTATTTTGTTACTCACCTTTCTCTTCTCTTGCTCACAAAAGAGAAATAATTACAAAGTTATTGAGAAAAATGGAGTTACAATAGTTAGAAATAAAAGTTATCCATTGGATAGAGATATCAGTATAGAGCTTAAAGAGGTTTTAACTTTAAACGGTGAAACTCTTTTTACCCACATTGCTGATGTGGAAATAGATTCATACGGAAACTACTATCTTCTAGAAGTTGCAAAAGCAAAAATCCACAAATTTGATAGAGAAGGAAACTATATAAAAACTTTAGGTAATCAAGGACAAGGTCCGGGAGAGTTTTATTGTGCTTATGATATAATCATAAATAACGATACTATTTATATTCCGGATTCTCAGCAAAATAAAGTTGTTAAATACAATTTGGACGGCAACTTCATAGGGGATAAAATATACGAAGGGATCAATAGAAATCCCAATTTTCTGAAAAAAGTAGGAAATGGTTTTATTAGCAGTTCATTTTTATCCTCAAGGGTTCCTGTTTCAAAGATTAAAACCATAAAGAATATATCATACTATGACGAAAACTTAGATAAAGTAAACGATATCTACTCAGTGGAAAACTTTATCAATATAAACGATAGAGAGTTTGATCAATCACAAATTTTAATGGAATCAAACAGTAAGGGCTTAATCTATTGCTACTTTTCAAATATTGACAAATACAGGATTGAGCTAATTGATACTAATGGGAATAAAAGAGGTGTGGTAGAAAAAAATTATAAGAGAATACCATTTTCAGAAGATCAGAAAATAAAAAATAGATCCGGTAAGCTTTTCAAAAACAGCTCTTTATATAAATTTTCATTATATGGTATATATGTTGACAAATCTGACTATCTCTGGATAACACCATCTATGGAGAATAATTTAAACAAATACAAAGTTATTGATCTTTTTGACCAAAAAGGTATTTTTTTAAATAGAGTTGAGTTAAAAAAAATACCAAAAACTTATACAATATATTTAAAAAGGGATAAGCTGATTGCTTATGATTTCAAAGAGGATATGGTTAAGGTTTTTGACTATGCTGTTAAGCACAATTTAAAATAATTAAAGAAAGATTGGTTGGAGTTGATATTGGAGATGACGAAATTGAATATATGAAGTATAAGGATTTTTTAATACTCTCTATAAAGATGGAGTTGGAGAGAAGCATAAAGAATTCTCTTTAATTTTATATATAACAGAAAATTGTAATTCAAGATCTAAATATTATATTTATAGTGGGAAATATGATAATTATAGAGAACACAGAAAAAAGTTTAGGTTTTGATACTATTAAAGCAATGGAATATTACGATAGCTTAAATAACAATATCCTATTCAGCTCTGAATTTACTAAAAATGGACTATATACAAACCTATGGAAAACACAAAAAATCTAACAGATGGGAACTATATAAAAAGAACAACAACTTTTATAATACTATTTTTTATTACCTTTCTCTTAACTTCATGCTTTGAGAAAAACAGCTGTACTATAGTAGAAAAGAATGGAGTAAAAATTTTCAATAATAGTAACAAAAATTCTAAAAAATCTGTAAATTTCAAACCTCAGCTCGTACGAATAATAAACAAAGATCAAAATAGTAACAACTATTTATCACACTTTGATTTAGATGCTATCGGCTTAGATTCTTATAACAATATCTTTATTGCTGATATGGGAAATGAAGCAAAAGTAAATAAGTACGACAAAAATGGAAACTTCATAAAAAGATTTGTCCAAAGAGGTAGCGGTCCGGGTGAAGTTAGTCGTATAAGTTTCTTATGTACAAAAAATGATACTGTATATATTGGAGATTTAGGAACTGGTTCCATTTCTATTTTTGATACCAATGGTAACTACATAGATAAGATAAATCCTAAGGGATATTTATTTCAAGTAAAAGCTGTAGGGAACAATAAATTTACGGGAGATGTTTTCAGTAGTGAAATAGTTGGGAAAAAATCAGTTCTTTGTAGGAAAACACTACTTATGAACAATAGGTTTGAAATGTTAAAGGAGTTGGATAAAAACTATATGTCCAATGGAGAAAATGCAGATCTACAGGATGAGTTTCTTCACTTATCAGTGGCTAAAGATAAAATTTATTTAGCAGTAAATAATAAAAATCGCTATGAAGTAAAAGCTTTCAACTTTGAGGGAACTCATATTGAAACTATTCACAAGAGCTATTCTGCTATTAAGTTTTCTAAGGAAGAGATAAAAAAGATGAACCTATACTTAAAGAAAGTATATGGGGATAGAAAGCTTAATGAAAAAAATGTTGATAAGAAGTTTGCAATTGCCGGTGTTTACTCAGATAAAAACTCTAACCTAATAGTACAGCCTTCTGTAGATACAAACAATGATACTAATTACGGCTTAAAACTCGATTACTATCAGAATAATGAATGTTTAGGAAGTACAACTATTCCTACAAAAGAACCATACTTTGCTTGTGATTATAATATCTTAATAAGATTTATGGGTGATTATATGTATATGATGGATGGAACTGAAAATACTCTTAACATTTATAAATATTAAATCTTCGCAAAAATCAAAAGGGAAATATATAAAAAAGTTTTATTTAATATTAGTTCAATATAAAACCGAAGGACATCTTATACAATAGTTAAAACTAGAAATAAAGACTTATTTCTATGCCCTGAGGCTCTCGAAGGGTAAAGCTTTTTCTTCTTTTGTATTAAAATACTTAATATACTTTTCTCCAAATATCTTGACACTATTTATATCTGTTATTAGATTTAATTTATATGAGCTAAATTAAATAATAAGTGTCAGAATGAAAAGATTATTTCTATTCCTTTTACTGATCTCAGCTATCTCAATGGCAGCTGTAAATGTGGAATCAGCATCCAATATCAGAGATACAAAAGATTTTCCTATTTGGATTGAGTATGGAGGGAACTATAATTTTGAAAATTTTGGAGGTATAGGTCTTAGTGAGCAACTATATAAATACTCTATAGATTTTGATATTATTAATTGAACAAAATTTTACATATCTACTCCTGAAGTAGGAACAGATTCAATAAAGTTTGGTGGATCAGGTCTTAATAGTGGTATTTACTTTTATACCCTTAAATCTAAAAAAGGAGAGCAAACTAAAAAGATGATTCTACTCAAATAACTCATATTTAGAGTATATAAAAAAATGAAAGTGATCTATTTAGTAGTTCAGATAGACATTCTCGGAATAAACTATAAGAACTTTAAAAAAAGGCAAAAGCAATAATATAAGTTTACTAACTAACTTCAAAATTTAAAATAGTAACTTTTAAAGTTAAAAAATATAAAAATTAGTTATGTAGATAATCCCTCAAAAATAAAAAAATGGAGGAAAAAGATGATAAGAGGAGATATTTTATTGGTAGCATTAGTCTTACTGTTTGTGACTATACTACAAGCAGAAAAAAGATATTTTGAGAAAAATCTTAGTGAGATAAAAAATTTTACTACCAGTGAAAAAGGAACTATCATTGATCAAAAAGGTTTTGATAGTGGCTTGAATGAGGAAGAGTTTGTAAATTTTATGAAAGAATATGAAAGGAAATATTGGGAAATTAGAATTCAAAAAGAAAGGAATAGAGGTTGGAGTAATGAAAAGATAAGAAATTATACTATGTTTAGATTTTTATGTCAACAATTTTTCAATTCTAAAGTGGATTTAAGAAAATATGAAGAGATGAAAAAAGATGGTATTGATTTATTTAAAAATCCTTCTGAATATAGTTTTACAGAGAACAGTTTATCGTACCCAATAACAATTTATGGTTCCGTTATAACTTCATTTTTTGGTACTAAAGTAAAAAATATTGGTATAACAAAACCATATAGAGGAAGTGTTTATCTATTTGAAATAGATAGAGTAATCAATGGGAAGAATATTCTGAATAAATATTTAAGTAACCAGAAAAATACAATAATTATTACATCTGGTTCGGGAGCAGGATTTAATACTTCATCTAGTGATGAATATGAAGTTGGAGAAAAGTACATAATAACAGGCTACTTGATGAAAGATGTTTTGTATTATGGGTCAATTCATTTAGGACCTCAAAGTAATCCACACAGAAATAAGATTAGTAATGGTAAAGTTAAACTTGACAAATGGATAAACATAAAAAAGGCTTTATCAATTTTAGACTCAGTAAACCATAAATACAGTATTAATAGTAGTGATTTTTATAAATTAAAAATAAATGAAGGAAGGTAAATAAAATGTTTATAATATTTTTCCTTATCACATTTTTCTTTACAAATGTAGTTTATTCCTACCAGCTGAATAACTATTGGCTATCAAAAAATGGATGTACCATAAATAGAACTAGTGAAATTAACAACCTATCAACCACAGTTGGATTGAATATTTCTACGGTATTAACTGATATGAATACTAGTAGTGTAACAAACATACCTCTAATATCAAATGGTTCTATCGTATCTATAGATTCATCAACTGACACTCTATATTGCATTAGATATTGTGAGTTCTACGATGAAAATGGCAATCCAGATTTCCTAATTCAAGGTCGTTGTGATACATATTTTGAAGGAGAACTTGATAGATTTAGTATAAGGTTAAATAAGTTTAAGGATAATGAGTGGGGAAGTAGCTCGGACAAGTTTGATATCAACTCTGTGTTAAGACATGAGCTTGGACATGCTTTAGGTTTAGATCATACTCAGCAAAATGATAATGCTCTAATGCTTGACAACTTACCTCCAAATACTACTAGGTATTTAACAGAAGATGATATTGATGGCTTGAAACATATTTACGACCCCCCTGAGATAGAGCTTTTTGAACCATCCGGTTTAATAGCTGATCAAAATGATTCTTATTCTATTGTTGCTGGTCAAGTTTTATCCTTTAAAATATCAGTACCACTGCTCAAAGGCAGTTCAAATTCTCAATTAAAATTAAGAGCTTATAATTTTAAAGAAGAAGTATTTGGTAATGAAGTTAATCTATATAAATATGGAGATAATAGTCTATATAATCATGATTCTTTTACATATGTAGAGACTATAGATGATAAGTGTATCTATAATCTCTTTATTGAAACTAAGTCTGAAGATGTAGGGAAGCAGCTCGGATTTATTATTTTCAATGATCGCACTGAAAGTGATTTATTATTTGAGTTAAATGGAAATATATTTACGAATATAAATCATAATATTATCAAATATAAAGTTAAACCAAAAACAGAGGTAAAAAGCGAACTTGATAGATCCTCAAAGATCATCGTAAAATCTAAAATCACGGAATACGACGGTATTACTGACTTCCCGGTTGATAATGTTAAGTTTTATGTAAAAAAGGAGAATGAATCTGATTTTACAGAGATAGAGGGTGAAGTAAATACTATTGGAGATTCTCCAAAATATTATTGGAAAGAATGGGACGGTTTTGCTACAGGTCAAGGCAATTACTACTTAAAATCAAGAGCTTACTATACTGTTGATGACACGGAATATACTGTAACAGATTCCGTATTAGTGGAACTTCCAAAAGCGTATTGTCAGATTGTATCTCCACTTCCTAATGAAGTTGTTGATCTTCACTACCCAAAAGGGTTAGGTTTTGATTTAAAAGGGGAAGAACACCTTGATTCCGGTTATAATTTACATATGGCAGTTATAGGTTTAAAAGATGGCTTGAACTATTTGCCGTACATAATGGGCAATAAAGAGAACTATAAAGGTATAAAAGGTCTTAAACCTTTTAATCTTGGAGAGAATAATAAACCCCTTTGGAAAGTTTCTCCCTATTTTAATAATATAAAGGAGAAGAGATCTCAAACAATAGCTAATTTACTAAACAGTTCAGATAGAGAATCAGTTAAAGCACTCCATGGAGTAACATGGATGCCAAACAAATATATACCTGGTGAATATAAGCTTTGGTGTGCTGTTTCTAATGCAGAACAGACAGCATTTGAAGCATTCCCAAAATCAATTAATTTTAGAATACCTAAGTGGAGTTTTCACTATAAGAACTTAAACAATGATAATATTCAAAACCAAAATTATATACCTAAGGTTCATTACAGAAGAGGAGGTATAGTTCAATTGGGATTGTACGCTTTCCAAACTATGACCAATGATGTTTTTGTAACTATTAAAGATGAAGATGAAAATCCTGTTTACTCTTTTGTTCTTAGCTCTAATGATAAAGGTTATTATCATGAGTGGCAAACTTCAAAAAGTATGAAGCCGGGTTTTTATACCTTAGTTGGAACAGAGAAAGATGGCTCTGGGAATAGTTTACTTGTTCAAGAGTCTAAGATTCAATTAGTACCACTATATGTTGATTTTGAAAATAATGGTAATTGGCCTTTAGAGTGGCCGGGAGAGGACACTCATAATTGGCGAATTCATACAGGAGTTCCACACCCTAATATTGGAACATATACAATGTCAACATGGTATGAAACCAAAGATCATACTGAACTCTCTTATTTAACACATCAAGGAATTGAACTGGAGAGTGGAAGAGAGTATGAGATCAGATACTCATTAGGAATTAAGAAAAATCAAGGAAATGATTTTGATCCTCTATATGCTGATTATAGCTTACAGGTAAAGAAAGACGGTGAGTGGATAACAGTAAAAACAATTGACCCTTCTCAATACATAAATCTACCTTGGCAAAATGAGCCAATGTATTGCCTATTATATGATAAGTTTAGTTTAGGAACAGGATCCGAAGATGAAAATCTGCAAATCCGTTTTAAGATTGAAGGTAACCCTGAATTTTATACACCTATTGATGATGATAATAAGAATAAAATACAAGAAGTTCTTTATGATAATATTATAATAGCCTATAAAGAGAAATCAGGCTTATCTGCACCAAGAGGATTAGAAATAGTGGATTTAGGAGAAGGAAAAGCTAAACTTAGCTGGGGATATAGTAATATAAGGGGAGAATATCAAGTTTTTGAAAAGTTTAGAGTATATAAAAATGGAATTAAGGTTGCTGAAACCATAGAGAAAGAATATCTTGATAAGGATATTGAAGCTAATACAATATACTCTTATGCCGTTACAGCTGTTTATAGAGGAAAAGACAGTAACCTCATAACAGAAACACCAAGAACAAATTGCATCTCTAACTTTTCTGCTTATTGTAGTATACCATTTACAGAAAACTTTGAATCAGGATATCTATCTCAAACTTGGAATAACAAAAATTTAAGCAATGGTAACAGCTTATGGCATATTGTAGCTACAAATGAGAATAATTATGCAATTAATGTAGAAAATAGAGATGGAGAAAAGATTGAAATAATAAGACTGGAAACGCCATATTTCTATATTAATGACAATATCAATCCAACTCTTTTTTATGATGTTATAAAACATAGTGAAAATTTACTAGCTTTGGATCTTCAATATAAAATAGAGGGTTCTGACTGGCTTGATTTGGATTCAGAAAGAAGAATGAAAAATGGTAAGTGGTATAAAAAAATGATTGATTTAACTAATTATTCTTATAAAAAAGTTAAATTTTCATTTAAGGTAGTTTTAAATGGAAGAGGTAGCATAACTATTGATAATATAAAGCTTGCGAATAAAACAGCTTTAAATATTACAGAGCTCTTACCTAAAAAGACAAAGCTGTATCAAAACTATCCAAACCCCTTTAATCCTATAACAAATATTAAGTTTGATTTAGCTAGAGAGAGTAGAGTAGAACTGAATGTTTATAATATTAAAGGAGAGTTGGTAAAACAGCTGTATAACCAAAAATTAAAAGCTGGATTTTATCAGAAAAATTTTGATGCAAATAATCTATCTTCGGGATTATATTTTTATGAACTAAAAGTTAATAATAAAGTTTTTCAGAATAAAATGATCTTGTGTAAATAAACAGAGATTTCTTAGATTAAAGAAGATGAGCCTATTAAAAATCTGCCGACTAGAGTTGAAATATAAAGTTTTAGTCGGCAGATTTACATAGCCTAAATTTTATAAGAGAATAGGCTACCTTAAACCTATAAATTCAATTATAACATTATATATACTGGATAAATACCGATATCTAACTCAGGTTAATTCTATTGATTTTTATAGATCCTACCTATATAAACAACCTCGATACTATAGAGTTGTAAAGATCAAACCCTCTATCCGTCAAAAACACCCTCTCTCTGTCAAAATCTATAAGCTTATCTCTTTTAAATCTCTCTAAATCACCCAATTTATGATCATATAGAGATGAGGTAATCTCTTTATCTTTTATGCCTGAAACAGTTCTTAAAGATAGCATTATCTTCTCATTTAAAATATCACTCTCTGATATAAGTTCAATAGTTTTACTACTCTTAAAATCTTTTATATACTCTCTTGTGCTACTAATATTTGACCATCTTCTATTTTTTAACTTTGAGTGGGCAGAAGCACCAAGTCCCAAATAATCACCATAGTTCCATACATTGCTATTATGTTTTGATTCATAACCCTTTTTAGAGTAGTTGGAGATCTCATATCTTTCAATACCAATGGATTTAAGAGAAGAGATAACTCTTTGGTAAAAGTTAAGTTCCCTCTCCTCCTCCATACTCTTTATATGTCCAAGATCCAAAAGCTCTCTATACCTCGTACCCTCATAGTAGGTTAAGATATATGCAGAAACATGGAAAGGGTTAAGCTCTTCAACAATTTTAAGATTTCTCTCTAAACTTCTACTCTCTTGATTTGGAATACCCACAATGAGATCTAGATTGTAGTTCTCAAAACCATACTTTTTTATCATCTCTAAAGTTTCAACGGCCTTTGCTCCACTATGGATTCTACCCAAAGTTTTAAGCTCTCTATCATCAAAAGATTGAACACCTACGCTCAAACGGTTTATTCCTAAATCTCTATAGAGAAGTAGTTTTTCTCTATCTATCTCCCCGGGATTTAGCTCAAGAGTTATCTCACTTTTTGTAAGATCTATACTTCTTCCGATATGTTTAAACAATCTTTCAATCTCTTTAGTTGGAAGTAAGGATGGGGTTCCTCCTCCAAAGTATAAGGTTGAATTTTCTCTGTTAAGATAGTTTTTATAGCTGTTAAACTCATCTATGAGGGTATTGACATACTCTTTAAAATTATAGATTGAAGTTTCAGAATAGAAATCGCAATAAGGACATTTCCTTTTACAGAAAGGTATGTGGATATATATATCTTTTATCACTCTACAGCCTCAACTACCACATAGGCTATGGCATCTGTTTTTGAGTGGGAGAGTGAAAGATGTATAGAGTAATCTTTGTAATTGTTTAAAAGATCTCCATGGTAGATTATAGATGGTTTTCCTCTTTTATCATTAATAACCTCAATATCTTTAAATGAGAGATCCTTTCCTATACCTGTTCCCATAGCTTTAGAAAAAGCTTCTTTAGCAGCAAAACGGGCAGCAAAAGATTCATAACCCTTTTTACTCTCGCAATACTCTATCTCAGATCTACTATAAACATAATCTTTAAAATGGTTCCCACCCCTTTCAATAGATCTTCCTATCCTATCTATTTCAATAATATCAGTTCCAACTCCAACTATCATTATATCTCCACTATGGTACTTAGAATTTGCTAAAAAGGTCAAATCTTATTCATTTAAGAACTTAAAATATAAGAAAGCAGGTACAAAATGCAAGGTTTTATCTTAATAATAAATTGTTAACTAACCCCTTTGCCCTCTGGGAAAGGCTAAAGTCGGAAGACGGAAGTTGAGAGAGGTATTGCTTCGCTCTTTTATTTAGATAACAATTATAAACAATGTTGAAGAGCTGAAAGTTTTCTATTCTGTTAGATTAAAACTTTTCCCCAGAATGATAGATAAAGCTGTATATAGCATTCTATTTATTATGCTAAATATTAGATAAATAGTTACATAGAACTCAGATTTAATATAAAAAACAGTTTGAGTTTCACAGTTATAGTAGTTTAAATTTTTATACATATAAAAATCATAGTTATAAAAAAAATATGTTGATATATTCTATTCTAATTATTTTGATAATATAAATTATTCTAAGTAAACAGATGGAGGAAAAATGGAAAATATCTACAATTTTAATTTAGAGGGTGATGATAACAAAAAACACTCATTATTGGATTATAAGGGTAAAAAATTAGTTCTGTACTTCTATCCTAAAGATAATACACCCGGTTGAATCAAGGAAGCGGTTGAGTTCAATCTGCTTAAAGATCAATTTAGTGAATTAAATAGTGTTGTTGTTGGGGTTAGCAAGGATAGTGTGGAGTCCCACTTAAAGTTTAAAGAGAAACAAAATTTTGATCACCTTCTGCTCGTTGATGATGAGTTAGAGCTTATGACAAAACTTGAAGTTTACGGTGAAAAAAATATGTACGGCAAAAAAGTTATGGGTGTTAAAAGAACAACTTTGCTTTTGGATGAAGAGGGAAATCTTTTAAAGAGATGGAACAATGTAAGAGCCGGTGGACATGCACAGAAAGTTTTGGACTTTATAAAATCACTATAAGATTTTAGAAAAGTTTTGTGTAGTTGTATTGCAGGGGTAGATATTAGGTTGCCTTAAAAAGGTTAGACTGTCCGATAGACTGCCCCTTGAATGAATTGATAGTTATAGAAAACTATCACAAATATTATTAAAACCATAAAGGTTAGTTTTATTATGGAAGAGATAGAAGAAAAGAAAATTTGTAAATGTCACAATGTCTTAAATACTGAGATAATAGAGGCCATTGAATCTAATAATTTGAAAACCATTGAAGAGGTTGGAGATGAAACAGCTGCTGGAACCGGATGTGGGTTTTGCCAAGAGGAGATTCAAGAGATACTTGATGATTTGAGCAGAAAAAATTAGGACGCAGTAATACGAAGTTTATCGAAAGCATGTGAGCCGTTGCATGCAACGGCTCTACAATTTCCATTAATCTTTCTTCTATCTCCCGTCTTCGGTCTTCCGTCTCCCCACATCTTCAAAGATTTCCCTACTTCAATAGTATCATCTTTTTAGAAGAGATCTGTTTCCCATCTATAATCAGCTTATAAAAATAAACCCCACTTGGCAGATTTGAACCGTCAAAATCAACTAAATGTTTTCCCCTATTTTTATACCCGTCAACAAGCTTAGTTATTAAGCTTCCGTTAATATCATAAACTGAAATATCAACTTTTGAACTATGGGATAAAAAATAGGTTATTGCAGTAGTTGGATTAAAGGGGTTTGGATAGTTTTGAGAGAGTTGAGATCTTTCAGGCAAGCTATTTTCATTAATGGATGAATAGTTACCATTTAAATCTGTTTTTAGGAGGAGAGAGTTGCTATTACCCTCAAGTAAAGATGTTCCTCCACTTCTTCCACTGAAAAGAAGGCCCTCCTCATTATTGAGTACTAGAGCAGAGTTTAGCATATCGTACTCATCAACGGAGTAGTTAAAAAGGTTTTCCCAATAGATATTACCATCCTTATCAATCTTACCATAATAACCTTTTGGATCAGAACTATTTTTACAATCAAAGTTAGACATTTGAACAAAAACGCCACTACTACCACAGAAAATATAACTATCTTGATCTACCCTCTTTATAGAAACAATATCATCATTATAGATAGAGTTATTTATTGTTTTAACCCATATCTCATTACCATTATTATCAATCTTTCTAATAATAGCGTGATGATCAAAATTGTTCAAAGTTGTTTTCTCACATGTAGAGCCAACCATAATATAGCTATTATCATCACTTTCAATAATATCATACATATACTCTGTATCATTAAAGTGATTGAATGTTTTACTCCATAGTGTGGATAAATTACTATCAACCTCCTCTACCCATCCGGACATAATATAAACAGGGTTAGAGGTATAGCCTGATAATAGATAGCCTCTGGAAGTGGTAATGATCGATCTGATAACTTTCCTTTGAAATAGCTTTTCATCAACAATATTTCCACTATCTTTATCAACTATTACAAGCTTAGAGCTTTCGGGATCCCCCCCTACAAAAAATTCAGATCCAACTAAGATTGTACTATCCTCTCTATTCTCCATTGCAGTTACAAACTGATACCCATCCCCACCAAACTCTTTCTCCCATAAAATATCACCATTTTGATCAATTTTAAATATCCAGGCATCGAGCAATCTATTATCGTTATACCTTGTACTTCCTCCTAAAATAAACTCCTCATTACCTACTTTGGATATATGGTTTATACGGCTTGGATAGTTGTTCCCATACTCCCTTTCATCAATAATATTTCCATCTAAATCAAGGTGGTAGAGAATGCCGTTATAGATATGATCAGGATTGTTTTTACCATAACCAACTGAGATAATTGTATTATCATCCATCTGAACTGATTCAAGGAGAAGTTCCCTATGATCTGATTCAAAAAATTTAACCCATGGTTCACTTGAAAATAGAGATTTGAATACTATTAAGATAAAAATTGTATATCTCATTTACGAATCCTGTAATTTTATTTGGGAAAATACATAGAAATAATAGGCTTCTCAACCGGTTTATTTTACTGTGACCAAAAAAGAGTAGAATTAAATAATTAAAATCTACCCTTTTAGCATTCTAGAAACCTATTATTTCTTATAAAAATCAAACTCTTTTTTGCCCTCTACAAAATCTCCGCCAACAATAAGGTTTTTTACCTCCGGATGGTTTGGCAGATGGAACATTACATTGTTCATCTTATCTTCAATAATACTCTTCCTGTCTTCCGAAATTTAACACCCATTTTAAAATCCAAATAATTTAGCAAGATATTTTTGCTCTTCTGTAAGTAATAGTATTTTTTTTATTGTTTTA
>PDON01000088.1 GCA_002742935.1 Candidatus Cloacimonadota bacterium
TTTATAGATTTTGACAAAAATCTTAAAACTTTTCCCAGACTGATAGATAAAGTTATACCCTTCGAGAACCTAAGGAAACGATTTTTATATAGGTGTTTACACTTATAATACTAAATATTAGATGAATACTTATGTCGAACTCAGGTTATTATACTAAATGACGGATAAATAGTTATCTCGATCTCATTTTTTTAGCAGATCCTTATTGTCATGTATAGATTAGAATACACACATGAGTATTTTAGCTATTTTATACAATTTCTATATTTCTATTTCAACTTTTTATTATATATTATTATCAGTAGCTTATAACAAACCGGAGAATTGATATGAAAAAGATAATTGGACCTGCACTTGTTGTTTTACTTTTAGGATCTATTTTCTATTTTAGAGAGAATAGAAACAATCCAGATCCTGAAAATTATAAAATTCCTAAACATAAAAAAACTATGAAGGAAAGGTACTTAGGACCAAAATCAAATCTTTGGGAGATTAGGGCTTTCCCAAACAATGATATTGATATTTCAGCCTACAGAAAAGGGCAGAAACAGGCAAATATCTTAAAACAAGATCTTCTCAATAAGAGAGATGTTAAGAGTTGGGAGCTTGTAGGACCTACAAATGTAGGTGGAAGAATTTCAGATCTACAGATAGATAAAAATAATGAGAATATAATTTGGGCAGGAACTGCTTCGGGAGGAGTTTGGAAATCCCTCGATAAAGGTCAAACTTGGAACCCTGTTTTTGATGATGTTTCCATCATGACTATTGGTGCTATAGCCTTGGATCCTAATGATTCTGATGTATGTTATGCCGGAACCGGAGAAGCTTCAGCATCAAGTTTCAGCTTTTATGGAAATGGAATCTATAAAACTACAGATGGCGGATTAACTTGGGAACACATTGGGCTTGAAAACAGCTCATATATTTCAAGGCTTAGGGTTGACCCTAACAACAGTCAAATAGTTTGGGCTGCAGCCACAGGTAAACTATACTCAACAGATGAGAACAGAGGTATATACAAAAGTGTTGATGGAGGGTTAACTTGGGAGAAAAAGCTATATATTGCTGATAATACAGCAGCTAATGATATTGTTATTGATCCTACAAACTCCAATATTATTTACGCTTCAATGTGGGAAAGATTGAGAACTCTGGATGATAGGATTTCAGGAGGAGTTAACTCAGGAATATGGAAAAGTGTTGACGGAGGAGAGAATTGGGTAAGGTTAACTAATGGATTCCCTACAGGGGAAACCATTGGTAGAATAGGTCTTGCAATATCAAAAAATAATCCTTCTACTCTCTATTCAGTGTACGCAGATTATACAAACAATGGAAGTAATCTCGGAGGTGTTTACAAAACTACCAATGGAGGAGAAAGTTGGCAAAAGTTAAATACTCCAAGCTCTATGGATGATATCTATTTCTGGTTTGGTTGGTACTTTTCAAAAATTGAGGTTGATCCAAAAGATGATAATAGAGTTTTTGTCTTAGGAGTATCATACTGGAGATCGGAGGATGGTGGAAGCTCTTGGGAAGAAATGGGAGGATATGGATTTGGACCTCATGTAGATCATCATGCAATGGAAATTAGTCCTACTTCAACTTTTTTTGTTGAAGGTAATGATGGAGGTATAGCCTTAAGCAATGATTATGGATATACTTGGGAAGAGATAGATTTCCCTATAACTCAATTTTATGGTATTGAAGTTGATAATAATAATCCTAATACGATAATGGGAGGTGCTCAAGATAATGGAACTTGGATAACAAAGGATGGATCTTTGGATAATTGGCAATTTATTCTTGGTGGAGATGGCTTTAGATGTAGAATCAATTCAGAAAATTCCAATATTATCTTTGCAGAATCTCAAAATGGAGCAATGTATAAGAGTGTAGATGGGGGATCTCAATTTTTTTCAATATTTGACGATATTTACGGAGAAAGGTTTGATTGGAATACCCCAATGGAGTTTGATCCTTCAGATAATAATATAATCTATTGTGGTTCTCAATACTTATACAGAAGTGAGGATGGAGGTTCTTCAAATTATGATGATTTTACATGGGAAAGAGTAAGTCCGGATCTGACAGATGGTACAGGGTCAATCTATGCTATAGGAGTTTCAGAATCTGACGGAGATGTTATATATGTAGGAACAACAAGATCAAAGGTTTGGGTCACTAAAGATGGAGGTGGAAGCTGGAATGAAATTAGCGAGAATCTTCCATTTAGAGCCGTTTCATCTATTGCAGTTGATAAAAATAATCCTGCTATTGCCTATGTTACTTTCTCCGGATTAAGATGGGATAATGAACTTAGGTATGTTTTCAAAACAGAGAACTATGGTGAAACTTGGAGTGATATTTCAAGTAATCTTCCGGATCTTCCTATAAATGATATTATTTTAGATAATAACAATAATGGTCATATATATGTATCTTCCGACATTGGAGTATATCACACCATTAATGATGGAGAAGAGTGGAGCAGTATTGGTTTGGGACTTCCAAACGCTCCTGTTCATGAACTTAAACTACACTATGGAACAAACACTCTTTATGCAGGTACTTACGGAAGATCTGTATATAAAATTAATGTGAATGAGATAGTTGATACAGATGAAAATGAACCTAAAACATCAATTATTGTTGGCAACTATCCTAACCCTTTCAACAATCAAACAACAATAAACTTTGAGCTGCCTAAAAAAACAGCAGTTAAAGTTAAGCTTTTTAACGCTTCAGGTAGAGAAGTAGCAATAATTTACAATGGTGTTACAGATAAAGAGACAATAAACTTTGATGCCGGAAATATGAAACTTTCTTCAGGTGTTTACATTATAAGAGTAGAATCTGATTTGGGTATAAAGACACATAAAATAAACTATATAAAATAGTTTAAGCTTAAAATGGAGGATAGAGATTTTGGAAACGATTAAAAAGATACACTTCATAGGTATATGTGGAACTTTAATGGGAAACTTTGCTCTTTTTCTTGAGGACAAGGGTTTTATTGTTAAGGGATCAGATTCTATGTTCTATCCTCCAATTTCAGATATCTTGGAAAGTAGTAATATTGAGCTTTTTAGGGAATATGATGAGAAAAATTTATCTTGGGATCCTGATCTTGTTGTTGTTGGCAATGTAGTTTCAAGAGGAAATGTTGAAGCTGAATACACCTTAAACAACAGATTGAATTTTATCTCTCTTCCGCAGTTGATAAAGAGGTATATGATTGAAAAGAAAGATTCTATTGTTATAAGTGGAACTCATGGTAAAACCACTACATCCTCAATGATAGCTAAACTTTTTCACGATCAAAACTATGATCCTTCATTTATTATTGGAGGGATCCCTAATGGATTTAGTTCAGGTTTTAGATCCGGGAAGGGTAAAATGGTTGTTCTTGAAGGTGATGAGTATGATACAGCTTTTTTTGATAAGAGATCAAAATTCCTCCACTACTTTCCCACCCATTTAATCATCAACAATATAGAGTTTGATCACTCTGATATCTTTAACTCTGTTGAGGATATAAAGAGAAGCTTTAAGCATTTGGTAAATATAGTTCCTTCAAACGGTATAATTGTAGCAAATGGTGATGATAAAAATATTGTTGAAGTAGTAGAAAATTCCCACTCAAAGGTTGTAACTTTTGGATTTGGAGAAGAGAATCATTGGGTAATAAGAGATCTTGTACATTCCCAAAAACACACCTCTTTCGATCTTTATAAAAATGGAGATTTTAAAGACTCTATTCTCGTTCCTTTCTCCGGAGAATATCAGGTTATGAACTTTACGGCTTCATATATATTGGCTTACTACTATGGTTTGGATAGAGACAAAACAAAAACTTCCCTATACTCCTTTAAAAATGTTAAAAGAAGAATGGAGATAAGGGGAAAGATTAATGGAGCAACAATTATTGAAGATTTTGCTCACCATCCTACAGCTATAAAGTCTGTTCTTAAAAGTTTAAGATTGGGATATCCCAACAAGAAGATTTTCTGTTGTTTTGAACCAAGATCAAATACTACTGTCAAAAATATCTTTCAGGAGAGTATAACCGAAGCTCTCTCTCTGGCTGACAGTGTTATTATAGGAAAACTTAACAGAGCAGATCTCTACAAGAAAGAGGATAGGTTGGATATTGAGAAGATATTAGAAACTCTCAATAGTGAAGAAGAAAAATCATGGCATATTGAAAATGTTGACAATATTGTTTCAAAGTTAAAGTTACTGCTAGATGAAGATTATATCTGTGTTGTAATGTCAAATGGTAGTTTTGACGGATTATTAAATAAATTGATTGATGAGAAAGGTTAAATATATGAATAGTTTTGTTTCTGCTGAGTGGGTAAAGCAACGTTTAGGCTCAGAAGATCTTATAATTTTTGATGCAAGGCAAGATCTTACGGGAGAGGTTGAACCTTATGATATATACAGAGAAAAACATATTGAATCTGCTTTTTTTCTAGACGGTGAAAATGAGCTTGTGGGAGAAAAGATAGGAAAACATGGAGGAAGACACCCTCTACCTAATCTTGAGACCTTTGCTGAGATTATGAGAAGCTTTGGTCTTTCTAACTCTAAAATAGTTGTAGCTTATGGATTTAATGCAGGAAGAGTTTTATACTTACTAAAGCTTATAGGATTTAATAGAGTTTTTATTCTTAATGGCGGATTTGAGGAGTGGGAAAGATGTGGATATCCTACAACTGATGAGATTAAAACTCCTGTTAGAGGTAATTTTACTCCAAACTTTGATAAATCCTCAATAGTAGATAGAGATTTTGTTTTTAAAAACTATAGAAATGAAAATATTTTACTAGTAGATTCCAGATCCGAACCAAGATATAGAGGCGAGATTGAACCTATTGACCCTGTAGCAGGGCATATTCCAAGAGCTGTTAACTATGATTTTATGAGTAATTTTGATGAAAATGGAAAGTTAAAGAGTAGAGAACTCATCAAGTCACAGTTTGATAAAGTTCTAGACTACAATAAAGAGATTATTCTCTACTGTGGTTCAGGAGTTACAGCAACATATAACTATATCTTGCTTTCAGAACTTGGTATCAATGTAAAAATCTATGCGGGAAGTTGGAGCGATTGGATAAGTTATGAAGGTTCTCCTGTTAGTGTAGGATCTTTCGAGTAGTAGGATTCTTCTTTATGAAAAAAATATCTAATCTTATCTCTTAATAAGTTTAATAGTTATTTTACTTTCCTCTACCCTATTGATACTTAGTATATCCTGAAAAGAAGGATATTATACGAGTAGTAGAGAGAGCTATCCTCTGTTAAGAAACTATTTACTTAGCCAATTCCAATTTTGGATATAGAGGTGGAATCAGAAAACCCATTAGGGCTTAAGCCTAAACTTTCGATAATATTTTATGGCTAGGCTTTGCCCTAAAATTTTCGATAAACTTCGCATTACTTCGTTATCAATTTTTTATATTCAAATAAAATAATTGCTTTTTTCACTTGATCATATATATTGGTTATACTGTTCTAGAACAAAATATATAGAGTAAATTTTAATATTAAACTTAGGATTGAAATATGAGGTTATTTTTTTATCTGTTTTTACTTCTATTTATCAGAGGGATCGCTTTTCCTTTAGATTTGCAAAAAGAGGGATCTATTGAGTATGATCTAAACTCTACAGAGTATAAAATACATGATTTTTTTTGGTATACATTTGCATACGACTTTGAAAATAGCAATCTAATTGCTCAACTATTCTCTCCTAACAATAGCAGATCCGGTAATTATAAGCTTGTAGACAAGAGTAAAAAAACTACCCTTAGTGTATTAAAGGTACTTGGTAATGATGGAACAATTATTGGGGATTTTACAACCTCAAACTCCTATAGTGAAGGTAGTGTTGTTGCCCCTTCATTTGTCAGATATAGAAATAAGAAAATTGAGGTTTATGATACAGATTTAAGAAGACACAATATATACAGCTATCGCAATAATAAGTATAATATTGTTAAGGTTATTGATCTTGGTGACTACGCATCCGGATACTCTACCTATCTACATAATGGTATGGTTTACAACTCCTATAACTATATTTTTTTAAGGGATAGTAGTCTATCTGCTCAAGTGTGTGAAATTGAAAAAGATAAATATTCAGAAATATCTTATGATACTAAAAATCCAACTGGATTAATGAGCTATTTGCCATATAGAGAGTTCACAGGGTATATTCTAAAAAATAAGGATTATAAAGAGAAAGAAAGTTTAAAAAAAATGTACAAAGATGTTGAAACTATTCTCGAAATGGAGACAACAATTGCAATGTATGCTATAGACAGCTTTATCTTTGGAGAAGATTTTTATTATGGAATCAATCTGTTTGGAACTGAAATTGTAGAGCATAACTACAACAATAAGGTAGTAAATAGATACTCTATTGATCCTATAAAAAAGTTAAGAGAGATGGAGTTTCCAATTACCGGAAAAGATCTAAAGGAGTTAAAAAGTAAATTTGAGAAAAGAGATAGCAGAGTTCATCAAGCATTTTTTGATTCTGATGAAAATAATATCCTCTTAATATTTGAAGCAGGAAAACTACTTCAAAACAAGGGTGTAGCAAAACATAAACTTTTTATATTCTCTTTAGATAAGAAAAAAGTTATAGGTGAAATCAGTATTGAGTTTACCCCTATTGGGTATGATTCAAATTCAAACACTCTTGCAGGTTTGAAATATATAAATGAAAAAGAGTTTATTTTAGAAAAATATCATCTAACTTTTTAGGAGTAAAATATGGTTAAGAATTATAGTTTTGTAATTTTGCTAATAGTTGCCATAAACTGTTTTGGTAAAAATATAAATAAAATCTTTGATAGATATAGCAATCAACAAATTATAAATGGTGTAGAGCTAATAGATGATGAGTATACCTTTTTTCCAAAAATATATTTGATACTAAAAACAATGAGATAAAGTACAGTTCTCTCTTAGGGTCAGATACAAAATTGGTTGTAGGTGCTACCCCCTATACTTGAGGTCAAATTTCCGGATCAGGGATCCTTCAAATTAGTAAAGCTCTTAATAATAAATTGGACAAAATTATATATTTGATTGAAGATTGGAGAAAAAAGGATGTTTTTACAGAACTGGAGAAGATAAGCTTACCCGAAGGTCTAAAAGTTTATCTCGATAAAAACGGTAGAAATTTTAAAGATGCCGGTGATACAAAAAGGGATTTTCAATACTCATATTTAGCAATAGTTGATAAAAACAATAGAGTTAAATTTTTTAAGACATTTAACTCAAATTGTGAAGCTAAAGATAAAAGTTTAACCTATAAAATGCTTAAAAAGTATATTTTGAAGTAAAATTTGTCAGCAGTATAAAAAAAGCTCCCATTTGGGAGCTTTTTTATACTTTAAGAACAACTCTATTTCAACATCAAATCTGAAATTAACTTATTAAACTTAACAGGATCCTTTACCTGTTGACCTTCAGCAATAAGTGCTTGACCAAATAGAAGTTCTGCATAGTCAGTAATTACTGCATCCTCAGCATTTGCATCGTAGATCTCTTTCATCTTTGAAACGATTGGATGATTAGGGTTGATCTCCATAATTCTCTTAGTCTTAGGGATCTCCTGATTCATCTGTCTCATAATTTGCTCCATTTGAGCAGTCATTTCACCCTCTTCTGTTACGAGAACAACAGGAGAAGATGTTAGCCTATTTGAAATTCTTACCTCTTTAATATCCTCTTCAAGGTGCGATTTAATTAGATCTGTAAGTGAAGAAAGCTCTTTTTTCTTATTCTCATTCTCTTTCTTCTCCTCTTCAGTAGAAAGATCAACTTCACCCTTACCAACAGCTTTAAATTTTTTCTCCTTAAACTCGCCTAAATTACCGGAGATAAACTCATCAATAGGATCGGTAAAGAATAGAACTTCATAACCTTTCTCCTTAAATTTCTCTAAGTGAGGAGAGTTAGCAACAGCAGATCTACTCTCACCTGTAATGAAATAGATCTCTTTTTGATCCTCTTTCATATTCTCTAAATAATCTTTTAAACTTGTAAACTTACCGGCTTCTGTATTTGTAGATTCAAAGAGAAGTAGATCTAAAAGTTTATCCTTGTTCTCAAAGTCTGAGTAGATACCCTCTTTAACAACCTTACCAAACTCATTGTAGAATTTAAGATACTCCTCATATCTCTTCTCTTTCATGCTCTTTAAAGTAGAGATAACCTTCTTTACAAGATTTTTTTGGATTTTAGTAAGGGTTTTATCCTCTTGTAAAATCTCTCTCGAAACATTTAGCGGAAGATCTGAAGAGTCCACAACACCTTTAATAAATCTGAAGTGTTCCGGAAGCAGTTTTTTACAATCATCCATAATGAAAACATTTTTTACATAAAGGCTAATTCCAGTTTTGGATTCTCTCATAAACAGGTCAAAAGGAGCCTTTGAAGGGAGATATAGAAGTGCGTTATACTCTAAAGATCCCTCTGCATGTAGGTGAAGTTTCTCTATAGGATCTGTGTAGTCGTGGCTGATATGCTTGTAGAACTCGTTATACTCATCATCAGTTACATCTTTTTTATCCTTTTTCCAGATAGCTTTCATTGAGTTTAAGGTTTCCTCTTCAATAGTGATGATTGGATCAGAATCTTCAATGATCTTACCCTCAGCATCCTTTTGCTTCTCCTCTCTCTCAACATCCATAGTAATAGGGTATGAAATATAGTCAGAATACTTTCTTACAATCTCTTTTATTCTCCACTCAGAAGCGAACTCTTCAGCATCTTTTTTTAGGAAAAGTGTTATTTTTGTTCCTCTGTCTGCCTTCTCAATCATCTCAATAGCATAGTCAGATTTACCGGTACTTTCCCATTTAACACCCTCTTTTTCTCCACCTTTTCTAGTTTCAACAACAATCTTATCACTAACCATAAAAGCTGAGTAGAATCCAACACCAAATTGACCTATGAGTTCAGCCTCACTACCCTCTTTTTTAGCTTCTCTAATCTTTGCCATAAACTCTTTAGTACCGGATTTTGCAATAGTACCAAGATTGTTTACAGCATCATCTTTACTCATACCAATACCATTATCAGTAAGGGTTATTGTGTTTGAATCCTTATCAAAAGCAATCTTAATCTTGTAGCTTTCATTATCCTCTAAAAGTGATTTATCTTTAAGACCCTCATACTTAACCTTATCAATTGCATCTGAAGAGTTTGAGATAAGCTCTCTTAAAAAGATCTCTTTATTTGAATATAGTGAGTTGATCATAAGATCAAGAAGTTGGTTAACTTCTGTTTTAAATTTTATTGTCTCTTTACCCATTTTTGTAATCCTAATTTTAATTTACAAACCGAGCTTATAAAAGCAAAATAGATGCCAAGCAAAATTCAAGGCTAAATAGTAGTGGATTCTAGCAGATCTGACAGCTAAAAAATAGAAATTGTCAGAGTGTGTCAGAGAGGGGGATGCTGTTAAATTAAGCTTTTAGGTAAAAAGCAGAAGTCGGAAGACGGGAGACCGAGGACGGGAGGTGGTAGGTTATCCCTCTCCCCTTTGAAAGGGGATAAATTATAAATGGTGAATGGTAGAGACAGGGCTTTGCCCTAATTCTGTTTTTCATAATTTGCTTTTAGATTTGCTCATAGGGAGTAGTCTTTTGGGAAAAAACAAAATGACTATTGATATTTAGCTTGAAATTCTCAACCTTTTTTCAGGAAATCCTATTTATTATTGACATTAAATAAGGTTACATTATATATTATACTTAGGGGGTTATATTAATATTTGAAAATAGTTTATTTTTCTTGGAGGAATTTATGAAAAAGGTTGTTCCATTGATATTGATACTACTATTGTTAGGGTCTCTATCAGCTAAAGAAAAGATCAATCATACCATTAAAACAATTTCTCAGAAGATAAAAACACCTATACTTTCAAACCATTCTGAAAAAGATAACTCCACTATCTTATTTGAGAATTTTGAAAGTGAGACTTTCCCTCCGGAAGGTTGGGGTGAAATTGTAAATGGTGCAGGATTCATTCAAGGTAAAGAGGGTTATGAAAGTGAAAATTCACTTCATCACAATGATAATCAAGGTGCTCAAGATTCTTGAATCTATACCCCAATGATAGAGTTAACTGAAATTTCACAACTCTCTTTTATCCAGAAGTGTAGATATCCATCCTATATTGAACTGCATGAAGTTGCACTCTCTAAAGATCTAACCAACTGGACTACTATCTATTCAGAAACTACAGATCCCGATCCTGAGTGGAATCAAGTATCTCTCAACTTAGGGGAGTATGCTGACTCCTACTATCTTGGATTCCACTATGTTGGTGATTATGCAGATGAGTGGTATATAGATGATCTACTAGTTACTAATCAATCAGCCCCCCTTAACCCTGTTGAAAATTTAACATACACCTACTATTTTGGTAATGATTTTGTAACTCTTAACTGGGATCCTCCTATTAGTAATAGTAGTAATAATTATGCTATAGAGGAGAAGTTTGAAAGTGGAATTTTCCCTCCTGAAGGTTGGACAATTGCAGATATAGATGGTGATGGTTCAAACTGGGATCTAGGTACTTTTACAAATACTATTTCACATAGTGGAGAGGGGGCTGCTACATCAGCTTCATGGGCAGGTTACCCATTGACTCCTAACAACTACCTAATCACTCCTGCTGTTACTATTGAAGCGGGTATGGAGATCTCATGGTGGGTTGCAGGACAAGACCCAAACTGGTCACAAGAGCACTATGGTGTTTACATAAGTGATTCAGCTGATCCTGCTTCTTTTACTACACTTCTATTTGAAGAGACTCTTCCTGCAAACTATTCAGGTGTTATTGAGTATTTCAATCGGGTTGTTGATCTTGGTGATTATGTAGGAGAAACAGTTTACTTTGCTTTCAGACATTTCGATAGTACTGATATGTTCAAAATCAATCTTGATGATATCGTAGTTGGTAGTTCAAAAAGAGTTGCTGACTTTAATTCTGAATTGGTAGCTCCTATCGCTTCTAATACAGAAACAAGAGCTACAGCATCTGTTACTAAATTTGAAAGAGCTGGTAACAAACCTTCTATCGTAACTACTCCTTTTACATCAAAAGATGTAATAGGGTATAAAATCTATGTTAATGATGAATTTATTGAGACTGTAACTTCTACAACTTATATCGTCTCTAATCTTGAAAACGGACCCTATGCATTTGGCGTAGCTGCTGTTTATCCAGAAGGGGACTCTCCAATCACTTATGTAATATTTGATCCTCCTCCACAGCCGGTTTTCCCAACCTGGATTGAGTATGGAGAAAACTATAGTTTTAATGATGCTATTGGGGTTTCTGATTCTCCTTGGAAAGCTGCTATTCTGTTTGATTTTGGTACTATTGTTTCAGAAAACATCTACCTCTTTGAAATGGAGGTAGGATTGTTAAATCCTGAGGATAATGTAACTTGGAAGGTTGTTGAATTTGATGGTACTGAACCGACTGATAATATACTAGGAACTCTAACAGGTAATTTTGATGCTGTAGGAAATGAGATGCAGTCGGTTTATATTGGAGATGGTACAAACATTGCCCATAAATTTCTTGCATTTGTAATTGAGTCTAATGGAAACTACCTGGCTCTTGATACTGAAAATAGTAGCAATATGGGTAACTGGGCTTGGCTAGAATCAGAAGGATGGGTTCATATTAGTGATTTCGGCTTCTCCGGATCTTGGGGGATTAGAGCATATGTTAATAGTTATATTTTTGATTCTGTTTCGGAAATTATTCCCGGTACAACTACTCTCTCTCAAAACTATCCAAACCCTTTCAACCCTACTACTACTATTAATTTCTTCAATAATATGAGTGGTAAAGTTGAGCTTAGCGTATACAATGCTAAGGGTGAATTAGTGTCTACTCTTATTAACAGCGAATCTTTCGCTACAGGTAATCACTCTGTTAAGTTTGATGCTTCAAACCTAAACTCCGGTATTTACTACTACACTTTAAAAACTCCTACAAAAACTATTTCTAAAAAAATGGTTCTTGTTAAGTAGTTTCAAATAGTATGAAACAAAAAAGGTCTCACTTTGGTGAGACCTTTTTTAAGACTGCCTGTCAACTTCCCATTACTGCGTCATCAATTTCTTATAGCAATCCATACAGCAACATAAAATTATAGATTAACAACGAGGATAAGATTATTGCTACCAAAACTTTTCTCTGAAATCTGAAACTGACTATAGCAGATAGAATTAAAATAACTTCAATAGGCTTTAGATAAAAGTTTAGTTGGAGAAGATCAAACTCTACTAAAAAATTGTTAATAAGATCTATCCCCTTTGAGGAGAGATCTCCATAGAATCTTGAGAAGTCACTTAGTTCTGGTATTCCTAATAGAGAGATAGATCCAAAAAAGATGCCACTCATTGTCAAACCGATCAAAAGAGGAGCAAAAATAATTGAACCAAAGTTATAGAACCCATATTTGCTGAGTAGTATTGGGGATAGGATTAATGAGATAAAAAAGGAGATCTTTAGAGGTGCTAGGTAGTATTTATTAAAGATTGATCCTTCTAACTTCACCTTATCGCTAAAGAGTAAAATAGCATATACAGCAGAGTATGATAGTAAAAATCCATCTGTAACTATAGTCTCAGGGAAGAAGATTAAGCTGAAGAATCCTGTTATTGCTACTAGATCTGTTAACTGGAACACCCTTTTTAATGGGTATGATAGATAGAAGATTAAAACCATCATTACAGCTCTAACAACCGAGGGGGAACCTCCAGTTAAAAATATATAGAGGATTAAAAAGATAGATTTTAGAATGGGGTTTACTATGTGTGAATATCTATATCTCCTTGGAAAGAGTGAGAGAAGAAGAACAACTATCCCTACATGAAGACCTGAAACTGCTAAAAGATGGATAGATCCACTTTTTCTATAACTCTCTATATCCTCCTCTTCAAATGAGGATTTATCCCCTATGAGAACCCCTGAAAAAAAGTTCCCGCTACTATAACCATAGAGAGAGTTAATCCTATTTTTGATAGATCCCCTTACATCCTCAATAGATCTTTTAAAGTAAAATCCATTCTCTCTTTTGTATATTTTTACCCCTTTTGAATCAACCTTTATCAAGTTGTTATCCAGTAGATTTTTTGTGAAGTAAGATCTCTTTCCACTATCTGCCTCTTGTGATATAAACTCAAATGAGGATGATACCTCGATTGAATCACCCAATTGATACTTATCAAACAGGGTAAAGAAACTTCCTTTAACTTTACTATCTTCAAGTTTAAATCTATATAGAAAAGAGTTAGAGAAAACCCTTTTATCAACTACTACCCCTTTGGATGATAGGTAGTTAAACTGAGACTCTTTTAATCTCTTTAGATCATTGTAGGGCTTTATAATATTTATGTTAAAAATGAGAAATCCGGCTATTAGAAAAGTAGTGAATCTTCTCATAGGAAGTAGGAATATTAAAATTGAGGATAAAACTATAAAGTATAGATCTGGAGAGCATCCAAATTCAAAAAATAGATTTCCTAGATAGAATCCTATTAGTGATAACAAAAATTTGAGTGAGTGTTCCCACTTTCCCATTCTAAAAGCCCTAAATAATTGATCCACTATCTAATGATACTAATATTTGCCGGATCTTGAAAGAGTATTAATTATGCCTAAAGAGAAGGATTCTATTTTGCTTCAAAAAGATCTCACAAATTATTAGATAATCTACTCCTAATCTTTTCCACCAGATTCTATCCCGGTTTAATCTTTTAGCAAACCACCCTTTATCACCTCCATGAGCTTATCCAAAGCTTTTGCTCTATGGCTTATAAGATTTTTCTCTGAAAGAGGGATCTCTGCTAAACTTTTATCATACCCTTTTGGAATAAAAACAGGATCATAACCAAATCCTCCCACACCTCTTTTATCCCTTAAAATCTCACCTGAAAGAACACCTTTTACTTGGTGATTTACCCTATTGTTATAGATGGTGATAACAGTTTCAAATGAAGCTTTTCTATTATCTTGATTTTTCATCTCCTCTAAAAGTTTATTACAGTTATCATCATAACTACAACCCTCTCCGGCATATCTTGCAGAGTAAACTCCGGGTTTTCCCTCCAGTGCATCTACCAAAAGACCTGTGTCATCAGCTATTGTGGTAATATTTGTATGGGTAAAGATCTCATAAGCCTTTTTATAGGAGTTCTCCTCAAGGGTAGTTCCATCCTCAATAACATCAGGAAGATCTGATATCTCATCGAGAGATAAAATCTCTAGATCCGTTTCTGCCAACTTATTCTTTATCTCTCTAATCTTATCTCTATTGTGTGTTGCTAAAATAATTTTCAACTTATTCCCCCTTTTATTAAGAGATAATAGTAATATAATTTGATTATTTATGCAAATAAGGGATCTAAAACTTTTCGTATAATAAATCGTTAACTGTTAATACCGAGACTTTTAAAGAGAAAAACGAAGGCACTAAAAGGTCGACCTTTTTTTATTTACACTAAATATCTCTCTAAAAATAGAGTATTTTTTTCTTGATTACTAAGCTTTTATTTACTATCGTTTGGTTTTAGGATTTTAGATAAAACAAAGAGGTATTAGTATGTCCAAAAAAGTTAAGTTTGTAGCACTATTAATCATTAGTGTATCATCATTGTTCTGTTCAAACCTAGACCTAAATAGTTTTAAGACTCCTGAGATGCATAGGCAGAGTTTATTTCTAAGCGGAGGTTTAGGATCATCTCTTCTAAATTTTGATGTAGAAATGGGCCCTCAAAGTTATAAACAATTTGGATACAAAAACAATCTTGGAGGCTCTCTTAAATATCTATATCTAACAGAGTTAAGAGAATCATCTTCACATTTAGAAAGTTACTTCTCTTTTCTAACAAAAACTCTTTCAGAAAATGAGAATATAGAAAATAAATATGGTAATGACCTTGGAGAAGAAGGTGAAGAGAATGATCATAATGGTTATGATATTCAACAGGAATTTGGTATCAGTGGTAGAAAGAGAGTATATATGATGGAAACTCCTCTATTTCTTGAAGGTAGCTTAGGATTTGATCAATCTTATCGTTCAAAATGGGATAAAGAGGATAAAGATATTGATATTCAATCATATTATCAAAATGAGAATACCAATGAAGTTTTGAAATATGATCAAATATCTACATCTGCTGAAGTTTCACCAACTATCTCATTTGGATATGGAAGAATTGAAAATATCTCAGATATAAGAAAAGGGATAGAAATTGTAAAACAACTCAAAGAGAGCAATTTAATATCTAGAATGCTTACAAGAGAGGAACTGATTCAGCTGGGAGAACTAATAGCAAAAATTGAAAATGATAGAGTATTTGATTTTAGAGAGAAGAAGAAATATCAATTAAAAAGTATAAATGATTTCTTCCTAAAATTAGGTGTATTAGAATCTACCAATATTGATTTTTTTACAACTCTTAGCGATACATGGCAATACTATAAAAATAGTAGTTTTACTGGAGATGAGATAAAGTGTAATATCTTTTCATCTTACCAGACTCAATGGGAAGAGAATGAGATAAAAAAAGAGATCACAGATTATATCACCCCTCAAAATAACTATACTACTAATAAAAGGTATACAAAAGAAACAGAGAGTAAAGGTGTAGGGTTCTCAATCCAATATGACCGTGCTTACTCTATCGACCTCCATTGGGGTTATAATTTAAATACACTAGCTTATCTAAACAAAGAGTATATTGACTCTAAGGTTAAGAACATATATAAAGAGAACGAAGATACTATATACAGGGATACCATAGATAGAGATGATAATCATCTTACTCAGATCTACAGTATAAAAAATTCAATTGAGTACATCCCAACGAGTAGAACAAAACTCAAATTGAGTAATATCCTTAAATATGAGAACTATTATACAAAAAGGGATGAGGTGTCTGAAAGTAGCTATTTTGGAGAGGATAAATACTCCTCAAAGACGAGAATTGAGATATCGAGTATAGAATTAAACCTTTCAGGTATTTACCAACTCTCTATGGAAACAAAAATTCTTGCTAGGGTTGGGGTTCAATACTCTAACCAAACTCAAGACAATTTTAGAGATGGAGAAAAACCTGGTAGCTTCTCAGATATTGATACTTCAATAACATTAGCAATAAAGTATGATATACTTTAGATAATTTCAAACTGTTAGAAATATCTCTTTAAGGGTTTTTGGGGTAGGTATGGAATTCAATGCTGTTGACTTAAGCTTTTAAATAAAAAAGCAAGTGAAAAACGAAGGTTGTCGCTTCGCTCTTTTATTTGAATAAAATTATAAGCAATGTTGAAGAATTAAAAATTTTCTATTCTGTCAGATTAAAATCTTTGTAATATATCTTGTAGTAACAGAGATGAATTAGTAAAAGAAAGTGTGTTTTTCTAAAAAGGATTAATTAAATATTTAAAACTTAAATCTTTCTCTTAAGCTCTTAATAAATTCTTCAAAAGAAGAATATTATATGAGTAAAAGGAACCGATGTATCCTCTATGTCGGAAACAATTTAATATCTAATTCCTTAAAAAAGTTTCCGACATAGCGGTGGAATCGGCAAACCCTGCAAGGGTTTGAGCTAAAGCTATCGAAAATATTTTATGGCAAGGCTTTGCCAAATTCTGCTTTTGCTTCTTTTTCAGAAGAAAAAGAAGAGCTTTTCTTTCTTTTGGCTACAAAAGAAATGCCGTAAAAAGTTTATAGATTAAACTTTTCCCAGACTGGTCGATAAAACTATAGCTTTCGAGAGAGCTCTTTTTCTTAAGTCAACAGCATTGGGTATGGAATCTACCCTTATTTTTTATTATTGAATAATATTAAAAATAAATTTTACTCCTAAAACAATATCCACCCTTTAGCTCAATTTAACTCTCTAACCCCTAAGAAGAATAGTTTTGATCATTGGAAAATTTTATTCTTCACTATAGATTATTATAGTATATTGAACTAACTATAGAAACAGATCATTAAAAAAAAGAAGTAAAGGTTAAATTTCTACTAAAATATAGAGAGGATAAAATGAGATTTACAATATTTTTAACAATCCTAATATCCATACTTGGAACAGATCTAATGGGATCATCACCCGATATGTCAGAGTTTTCATTTAAAAAGGATATGCCAATAAATTGCAATAGAGCTCACAGCTATATAAAGTGGGATGGTCATTTAGACGATGTATACTTCTACGATGTTCAGCACTATGATATAGCTCTAGATGTTACAGACACCACAGATTTTACTCTCTCCGGAACAGTAAAAATAACTGCAAAAACAACAAAAGAGGATTTTAGTGAGATTATATTTGATCTTCACGATAAGCTTATGATTACCTCAATAAAATATAGTGGAGGAACCTATAACAACTACAATATTTCTCTGGATTCAGAGGTTGAAAGAGTTGGAATGAGGGTTTTTGTAACCATACCTGAGATTATTGAAATGGATCAAGATTTTTCTATAGAGATCGACTATAATGGACCTATGATTTCCCAATACACCTCAAATGGATGGTATATAAATGGGCTTTTAGTAGATCACTACTTAGGGAAGGTAAATCTATACACACTTAGCGAGCCAGAGGAGTCGAGGTTTTGGTGGCCAAATAAAAATATACCAGGGGATAAAGCTACTGTAAATATGGACTTAACTGTTTGGGATTATCAGTTTGGATCTGGAAATGGTAAACTTATAGATACCGTAACTAATGGAGATAAAAAAACTTATAAATGGGAAGAGAGCTATCCTGTTGCTAACTACCTCGTAGCTATAGCAGTTTATCCTTACCAGATTATTGAGGATAGTTACACATCTCTTGATGGAACTATAACAATGCCGGTTGAATACTATATGTTCCCAGATGAATATCAACTTTACAAACCAAATGTAGATAAAACACCATCTATTATTAAAGCTTTTGCTGAGAGATTTGGGGAGTATCCATATATTGAAGAGAAATATGCAATGGTAAGTATGGCTCAAGGTGGAGGAATGGAGCACCAAACAGTTTCAACAATGGGTGGATACTATGAGAAGGTTATTGTTCACGAATTAGCACATATGTGGTTTGGGGATCAGATAACCTGTAAAACATGGAATGACACATGGATGAATGAGGGTGGTGCAAGCTATCTAGAGGGGCTATGGAAAGAGGAGAAATATGGTTTTGAAGCTTTAAATGATCATATGCAAGATATAAAGAATCAAGCCATGTCCAACAACTCCCATCTCAACGATCAAGAGTATGCTTTAACAGGATTAATCTATAAAAAAGGGGCTTGGGTTTATCATATGTTAAGGCATGTTTTAGGGGATGAAGATTTTTTTGCTAATCTAACCTACCTGTTAAACGAGAGTGAATACGCATATGGTAATGCTACGGGAAAAGAGTATATAACCTATTTGGGAGAGTTAAGTGGAAAAGATCTA
>PDON01000089.1 GCA_002742935.1 Candidatus Cloacimonadota bacterium
GCATTTTAACACCCAAAAGCAAATATAAAAATAACTATCTTACATATTATTTGGAAGTTGCTATTTTAAGATTTTTCTTGTTCGGAAGACAGGAAAAAGGGGATTTACAAAATCCCCTGAGGTTTTTGAAAAAGTAAGACTTTCGATAATCGAGCAGTACAAGGAATTGATTTTATATGCGATTTGAGCCTAGAAATACTAGGTGATTTAAGCATAAAAAATTGATGAAGCAGTAATACGAAATTTATCGGCAGTCTGAGAAAGAATATTAATCTTTCTTTTCAGCTTTCTCTTTTTCCAAGAGAAGTTCTCTTCTTACCAGCTTAATTCTTCCCTCTCTATCCTTACCTACATATTTAACCTCAACTCTATCTCCAACGCTTAAAACATCTTCAACTTTTTCAACCCTTTTAGTTGAGATCTCAGATATATGAAGGAGTCCTTCGGTACCCGGTAGTAGTTCAACAAAAGCACCAAAAGGCTTAATAGACTTTACCTTAGCATTGTAGATTTCACCCGGCTCAATCTTCTTTAAAAGATTTTTGATAAACTGTCTTGCTTCCTCTCCTCTTGAATCACTTGAAAGAATTTTTACAAGTCCATCATCATCAATATCAATCTTAACATCGTAAGTTTTTGTTATCTCTTGAATCATCTTTCCACCCGGACCAATGAGGATTTTTATATCATTCTCATCAATCTTTTCAGTAATAATTCTCGGAGCGTGTTCAGCCAATTCTTCTCTCGGATTTTCAATAGCATCTGTCATAATATTTAAAATATGAGCTCTACCGGCATTAGCCTGAGCAAGAGCTTTTTTCATAATTTCGATAGAGATACCCTTAATCTTAATATCCATTTGGTAAGCACAAATACCCTTATCAGTACCTGTAACCTTAAAATCCATATCTCCTAAATGATCCTCATCACCGAGAATATCTGAAAGTACTACAAAATCATCACCCTCTTTTATAAGTCCCATTGCAATACCAGAAACAGGAGCTTTTAAAGGAACTCCGGCAGCCATCATAGAAAGTGTGTTTGAACAAACAGCAGCCATAGAAGAGGAACCATTAGATTCTAAAGTCTCAGAAACAACTCTTATTGTGTATGGGAAAGATGAATACTCCGGAAGAACAGAGTAGAAAGATCTTTCAGCTAAGTGACCGTGACCAATCTCTCTTCTACTTACACTTCCAAGTCTTTTAACCTCTCCAACTGAGAATGGAGGGAAATTATAGTGTAGATAAAATTTCTGTTGCTCCTCTCCGTAGATTCCATCAACTCTTTGACCATCCATTTCAGAACCTAAAGTACAAATACCTAGAGCTTGGGTTTCACCTCTTGTGAAAAGAGCAGAACCGTGAGCCCTTGGGAGAATGTCTAAATCACAAGTAATCTGCCTGATCTCATCCGGCTTTCTACCATCAATTCTAACTTGATCTTTAATCACATTCTTTCTTACCAAGTCCTTTTCATAATCGTGAAGAACATCATTTATAAGAGATTTTTGCTCATCATACTCCTCGCCAAGTTTCTCTTCAAAGTGGGTATTTATTTCAGAGTAAAGCTCTTTTCTCGCCTCGTTTCTCTCCTCTTTCTTAATGATTCTTACAATCTTTTCAATTTTCTCTTTTGAAAGAGAGATAATCTCTTTTTCAAGATCCTCATCAATTACAGGAATAGAGAACTCAAATTTCTCTTTACCAAACTCTTTAATAATCTCCTCTTGGAAGTCACAAAGATCGTTTATAACCTTTTGACCAAACTCAACAGCTTCCAGCATCTCATCTTCACTTACCTGATCAGCTTCTCCCTCAACCATAGAGATAAATCCTTTACCACCACTGATAACAAGTTCAATATCGCTTTTTTCAATCTCTTCATTTGTAGGGTTAATAATAAACTCACCATCAACTCTTCCAACCCTTAAACCTGCAACAGGTCCCGAAAAAGGTATATCTGAAAGGTTTATAGCCATAGAAGCACCAATGATACCTAGTGAATCCAATCTTATCTCTCCATCTGATGAGAAAACATTAGCTATTACCTGAACCTCATTTTTGAAACCATCCGGAAAAAGAGGTCTTATTGGTCTGTCAATAATTCTTGCACTTAAAACCTCTCCACTTGAAGGTCTAGTCTCTCTTTTAACAAAACCACCGGGTATTTTACCCGCTGCATAAAACTTCTCTATATATTCTACAGTTAATGGGAAAAAGTCATAACCTACAGCAGGCTCTTTTTTGCCACAAACTGTTACAAGCATTAAATTATCACCATATTTTAAAGTACAAGCACCGTTTGCTTGTTTTGCCATCTTACCGGACTCAAGAACGAGTTCCTTATTACCCAGCATCATCTTCTTTGAAAAAAACATTAATGTCTCCTGTTTTTACAACAATTTTTTATCTTTTTAGTTTAACTAAATAATATATGGTTATTAATACTATTTTGCAAATTAGATTATACAACTTTCTCTTTTGTAAAAATCTGCAAATATTTATTCGGAGGCTACCAAAAAAGATAGTAAAGGAATGGGATATTAAATTGTTTCCGAATAGAGGATCCATCGGTTCCTCGTACTCATCTAAGATCCTTATTTTAGAAGATCCCAAGTTTAACAGTTTCGACAGAATTAAACAATATAGATATTTAAACTATCTCGGTTTCTTCTTTTTTACCAAAAGAAGCAAAATAATAAGAAAATCAAACTCCCGACTTCCGTCCTCGGTCTCCTGTCTGCGTGCGTGGCACGCACAGGCAGATCCGTTTTCCGTCTCCTAGAAAGCCGTTCCTTTCCCATACAAAAAGTTACCTATTACTCAATCTCTTCAACTATAAAATCATCCACATTCCTATCCTCTTTACTAAAGGCTACTCCCATGCAGATAACATTTCTATCGTCACTTAAATATTTTTCGTAATACTTTTTACTCTTTATCTGATCCATAGCAGATTTTGCACTGCTCATTTTAAATTCCATTATATAGATATAGTTTTCAGTTTTGACTACAGCATCAATTACACCCTTGTTTGTTTTCTCTTCAACCTTAATATCCGTTCCAATAAACATTAAAATAAGGTAGATAACAATATGGTAGTAGCTTTCATATCTTCCATTGGAAAGATTCTCCGGAATGGATGCAAAGATAGATCTCATAACTTTAATAAAAAGCTCCATATCATTACTTCTAAAAGCGGAGAGTATCTTTCTCATATTGCTTGAATGGACATCTACTTGAACCCCGGCAAGCTCAGACCCTAAAAACAGATAAAAAGATCTTCTCACTTCTAAATTTGGATAACCTAGATTATAGGACAAAGCATAACTATACTTATCAATCTCCTTACTTTTTATAGTCAAGTATCCTGTTTGGAATAGAAGAACAGTCATGTTTATACTATTGATATTATAAGAGTCTAAAGCTTCTTCACTTACACTCAACAAACCTTTATCATACTCCCTTACATCAATACCTCTTTCCCTTATTAATTTAAGTAGAAATGATGCAGTACCGGATTTAAACCAAAAATTTTTAAAACTTTTAGATCCTAAAAAGCTTATAACAGAGTATGGATTGTAAACAAAGATTTCTCCATCCCAAGAGTAACCGTTATACCATCGTTTGAGAAAATATAAAACTTTTTCTCTATCTATTTTGAGCCTCTTTTGAACTATATCTAAATAGTCTCCATAGTTATCAATAATCTCTTTCTCTGTATAACCTGTTATAGTTGAATAATCATCCTCTATTGTTATATCTGTCAAATTATTAAGCTCACTAAAAAGGGATACCTTAGCAAATTTTGAAACCCCTGTTATAAATAGTAGTTTTATATATTTATCTAAATCTTTAACTACAGAATAGAAATTTCTCAATATTTTTCTGTTTTCTTCAGCAATTTCTAAATCTGTAATATAATCAATAATAGGTTTATCATACTCATCTATTAAGATTGCAACGGGATTTTTCTCGCTAAGTTTTATTATCAGTTCTTGAAAATTTTCTTTCATTGTTTCTGATTTAATTGTAATACCGTTTTTAGAACCGATATTTTTTATGGCTTTCATAATAACAACATCTAAATCTAAATCTTCGTAATCTAAGGAAGCAAAACTTATTTTTATAACGGGATATCTCTCTTCAAAGTTCCACTTATCATATATCCAAGTTTCTTTAAAGAGCTTTTTATTTCCATTAAATATATCACCTATTGTATTTACAAGTAGCGATTTACCAAATCTTCTGGGTCTGGAAAGGAAATAGTATTTTCCTGTTGTAATAAGCTTATGGATAATCTCTGTTTTATCTACATAAATATAGCCATTTCCCTTTAGTTCTGATAACTCTTGTATTCCTAAACCTAGATTTTTCATAGAATAACCCTAAATAAGATTTTATATATTTTCAATATAGTTATTTTTGGGGTTTAATGCAAAGGGGGAGAGGGGATGATTATTCTTACTCTGTACTCTGAGGTTCTCGAAGGGTACAAACTGTGTCGATCAGCTCGGGGAAAGACCTCTTTTTTAAGGATATTCTCTATACACATCTTTTTTATTCTTCAGGAGGAGATCGGAAGAGTATAGGTTTCGTTTACTGAGCTTACCTGAATTGATAGAAATCCATCAATATAATTTGTGCCCTTCAAGAGCCTAAGGTAACGAGCTTTTATACAGATGTTTATCACTTTTTGGGTAGATGTTTATATTGAATTCAGGTTAAATAATTTTATCTTTTCAAGGAGGGTCTAGTTAGATTTTTATTTTTCTCGTTGCATGCTTAATTATCCATTGAGTGTTTTTATTCTCGGAATCTCGATATTTCTCGATAAACTTCTCTGCTTGAGGTTTATTAACTTTTAAATAATCCCTAATGTTATTAGCGACTGATTTTTTTACAAATTTTATATCATCTTCAATTAGATTCTCTAAAATTTTAAAAACGGGTTTAGGTTTTTCTATAAAAGTGTCCAATTTTGTTGCCCAAGGAAGTTTTGGTCTTAAACCTTCAGAGGAGAGTCTTCGAAGATGAAAATTATCTGATTTTGACCATTTTAACATTATTTTAACCGTTTTTTCCGGATATTTTCTAATAAATGGTCTGATTGCATACTCTCCGGTATTTCGCTTAGTAATTTCCTCAATCGCTTTAATTGAAATATCAAAATCATTCAAACCATATTTTTCTATAAATTTACCAATCGGCATTATCCAATAAAACTCTTTGAACATTCCCGTTTCATTAGGATTTTCCTCTCCTAAAATTTGTAGCAAAATCGAAATAGCCTCAGAATAGGTTTTGGGTAATACATTGTATAGCTCTTCTGCATGGAGTTCTATTCTCTTAGTATATCCAAGAGAGATAGATTTTTGTTTTACATTTTCAATATATGATTTACCGTGAAAATCTTTGTTGATTTTCTCTATTTTTTCCGATAAAAGCTCGGCGAGATTAGTTCCAAAGTATTGTGTTATGCTATTATCTTTTTTCATTTTTAATTATATTGTAATACCATTATCAGACTGGCTAGAAACGAGTAGTACAAGGAATTGATTTTCTATGTGATCCATAGCCTAGAAATACTAGGTTATCCATTCCAGAAAAAATCGATGAGACAGTAATATGAAGTTGGCAGGCAGTCTTACTTTTTAGGGTAACCTCATTTTGCTATTTTACCCGTTTGTAGTGATTTTGGATAATTTGACCCTTATATACTTTTGATTCAACTAGTTCAAAATTTAGACGATTGGGCATCTCATGAAATAATGGATATCCACCGCCCAATAGTGTTGGGATTGTAGTTATAGTCATTTCATCAATTAAATCTTCTTTCAAGAAATTGCTAATTGTTGTTCCACCATCTATATATAGTCTACAATAACCTTTTTCGTGAATTTGTCTCAACACTTTTTTAAGATCACCTTTTACTAAAAAAGCTTTCTCTTTATGACTTTTGGGTATTTGTATCATAGTGTTACTCAATACAAAAACAGGTTTTTTATATGGCCAAGGAACATCAAATCCTTTTACTGTTTCAAATGTTATCCTACCCATTACGAGTGCATCAATAGTGTTAATAAACTCTTCATATCCCATACCACCATCATCTGTATTAGAATCTAGATTGAGCCAATCAGAATTAAGCCAATCAAGACCGCCATCTTTTTCAGCAATATATCCATCAAGACTAGTTGCAATAAAAACTTTGTTTTTTCTATTCATATTTTTTCCATCTGTTTTCCAATTCTAAATTACGGTTTAATTAAAAAAGTGCAAAGCTTCTAAGTTATGGCAATTCATAAAAACCTTGCACTTTATTCAAACAACTAATAATAAAACTTTAAATCTGACTTTTTAAGGCAACCTTGGTTGTTAATTTTAACTAATAATTAAATATAGTTTTATTAACCTTTTTAAGTAGATAATAAATTAGATCATTAACAAGTTTTTTCTATTGAGTGCAAACCAATTTTATTTCCTTCAGTATCAATAATATGAGCAAAAAAACCAAACTCACCAATATCTGTTTTTGGAATAATGATTTTTCCACCGGCTTCTTCTACACGAGCAAGCTCTACAGATAAATCTTCACAGCTAAAGTATACAATTGTTCCTTCGGTACTTGGTTTACTGTATTCTGATTTCATTAAACAACCTGATGAACCGCAAGTATTCGGATCTTCTGATCCAAAAGCATACATTTTTTGATCTGGCATATCAATAAGTTTAAATTCTAAACCAAACACTTTTCCATAAAATACTTTTGCTCTTTCAAGATCTGTTGCGGCAATTTCAAGCCATACAATTGGATTTTTCATTTTTATCTCCATATTTTTATTATTTTCTGTGTTAAATGTAAAGGAATAGTTTAATCAAAACTATGATTTATCCCTTTTATATCTTTAATTGAACAGTTTTTTATTTTTTATTCAAAATTGATTTTATGAAGATTCCGGTCTATAATATTTTGGAGACTTCCAATACAATTTAGGGAGGTATTAATTTTATTATTTGTGTGAAACTTATTTATTTCATCTCTTAGAATATAAACTACTATCTTTAGTAGTTATAAATTGATATTTTGAGTTGTTCTTGATTCAATACTATAATTTTATCTTTTTTGAAAAATAGGAGTGAATTTTTTAATGAGATAGGAAACTCCAATTGTGATGAATATATATTATTCTCAAAAATATCAAATAGTTCAAAATCATCGTTTTTTTCAACTGAGGGTAAACACCAAAGCCTGTTATATTTATCAACTCCCAAAAATCGGATTGCATTCATATATTTAATATTTAGCTTCGCTTTAATTTTTTTGCCTCTACTAGTTATGGAGTAGCTATTATTTACTCTTTGTAAGTAATCTTTTGAAGCAGGAACTTTTTTATAACTTCTAAAAATTTTATTTTTTAATATTCCACTTGCATTATAATTTTTTATGGAATATCCATTTACATTATTATCTGCAATGAATATATCTTTTTTCCCACTAGCGTAAATAATACTCAAGTTTAGAGGATTAAATGGTTTTTCAAAATTCATTATTTCTGTTCTGTTTTCAATACTATTTTGTTCTTTGAAATCATTATTATAGATTTTGAAACTGGAGTTAAATTCAATTCCTTGATCCATTCTTTTGTTATTCTCATCAATACCAATTATTAAACTGTCAGATAATTTTGAGAGGTTCTTAGGAGCCCAATTGTTTAGTTTGATAATATCATTGGAAGTTCCGTCTATATTAAAAACAACAACTCTTCTTTGTAATAAGTCTGAAACATAGATCTTATTATTTAGGATAACCATAGAGTTTGACTGTTTAAATTCGCCCGGACCCTGCCCCATTCTACCAAAGTTTGATATAAATTTGCCGTTTACATCAAATTTATTTATTGAACAGTTCGTATATTCCAAAATGTAAATATTATTGTTCTCATCTAAATCTACCGCAACAGGGTTAATAAATCTATAATCTTCATTATCAATACTATCATTACTAATAGTTACTTCTTCAATTAGTGAAATAGTAGTTTTATTATTCAAAGGTTTCTTGTTGTAGAAATAGTTTATATCACCTTTTCTGACTATTTCATAATTTTCATTACTACAACCCATAAGGTTTAGTGTTATTAAAATAGAAAAGAAAGTAAAAAGAAGTAGTTTCATTATAATCTCTAAGACAGATTTTTATAGGAAAATTTGTAATAGTATTTTTCGTTTCATTTACTTTTTTTGTAACATATCTTCATTATATTGATTACTTGAGTAGAATCATCTTTTTAGTTTGCTTACCTTTTTTAGATTCAAGGCTATAAAAGTAAATCCCACTATTAAGATCTGATCCGTCAAACTCTACGGAATGTGTTCCTACTTCCAGATTTTTCTCACTTAGAAGATTTGAAATAAACTCACCTTTAGAGTTGTATAGACTCAACTTAAAACTACCCCTTTCATTATTATAAAATTTTATATTTGTAGTAGGATTAAAAGGGTTTGGATAGTTTTGATACAGAGTAGTAGATTTTGGAACTACTTCTAAAATATCTGTTTTGTTGTCAATTAAAACTCTAATTCCAAAGGAGAGATCTAACCCAAAACCAGTAAGATGCTCCCACTCACCTATAATTTCATCATAAAACCAATCTCCATGTATGTTTGGTTTGTTTCCATCCCAAGCAGGATGATTAAAATAAGCTTCAACAATAAAAGCTACATGCTTTGAAAACATATCTATATTACTATCAATGGGAATGTGTGCCATCTCACCCAATGGAGCATTAAATGTACCTTGAAGATCTCCAATGATGTTTTCGGTAGGGATATTGTTAACCTCATCAAATTCAACAATTTTCCAAACCAAATCTTCACCTTCATAAATCATACCTATTTCAAGAGCAGATATATAAAGTTCTGTGCAACTAATACTTTTAAAATCAAAATCTATACCATATTTATACAGTTGATTACTAAGACCTACACCACCAGGATTTTCAAAGCTATAGTTTTCTCCATACTCAATCCAGATAGGAAAATCTTTTACTCCATCTCTAATATTAGGTGCTGAATAGAGATTTATAATAAGTGTTAAAATAATTAGAGCTAAAATCTTTTTCATAAAGAACCTCCAAATAATTACTTAATACCTACTTTTAAAAGACCATGAACATTGCAAAAGCAACTCATGACTAATAACCTAAAAAAGAACCTTACAATTTATTTCGAGAATATTTCTATGTTAACGATTAAACAGGTTACTCTCATCTCTTTTCTAAGAAGACCCTATCTGGCTAATGTTCTTTTCATGTGTATACCACTATTTACAAGATAAATAGTTATAGATCCAAAGTCAAGTTGGAGCTAGAGTGAAAGTTTTAATAAGAAAGTTTAGAAAAAGTAAATCTAACCTTAGTTTGGTATAAGTATTTATCCAATATTCAGTATAAAATAAAAATCTTCTACCATGAGGTTCTCAAAGGTTGCACCTGTATCGAAAACCTAGAATTAAGCAGTTACTAATTTAAATGTTTTGCAACAACTTTGGATAAAGTTCTTATTGTATATGGCTTTTGAATAAAATCCAATGCACCTTCATTTAAAACCTTTGTGATTCTTTCATCCTGCTTAAACCCCGAAGTTAAAATAACCTTCACATCCATATTTATCTCTTTTAGATATTTATATGTTTTATCTCCGGAAAGTTTAGGCATTATTATATCGAGAATAACCAGATCTATAGAATCTATGTTTTCTTTATATTTTTCAATACCTTCTAAGCCATTTTTTGCTGTTATTACATCATATCCACACTCTGAAAGGATTGTGTTAGACTGTTCTCTTAATGTACTTTCATCATCCACAACCAATATAGTTCCACTTCCCTTTTCAATTTTATCATAAATATTTTTATCAACCTCTTTACTATTGCCTACTAAAATAGGAAGGTAGATATATATTTCTGATCCTACTCCAACCTTTGATTGAATATCTATAAAGCCACCATGTTCCTTAATTATATTGTAGACCATTGCCATACCAAGTCCGGTACCTTTATCCTTATCTTTTGTAGTAAAAAAAGGATCAAAAATTTTTGATTTTATATCCTCATCCATTCCGATACCTGTATCAATTACCGAAATTTTACAATAAGGGATATCTTTTATCTCAGGATGGGAATTTAGGAAAAGATCATTTGAAATATCTTTTTCTAATCTAACCTCTAAATTTCCACCTATGCTACTATCCTCTCTCATTATTGTCATGGCATGGTAGGAGTTTATACACAAGTTTAGTATAACCTGCTCAATCTGGGTAGCATCAGCTTTAACAAACAGTTCATCTTTCAAATAGATAGGGTTCAAACTTACACTTTTGTCAAATGTCGTTTTACATATCTTCATAACATTTTTAACAGATCTGTTCAAATCAATAGGAGTAAAATTAAGATCGTGTTTTTTTGATAAAGAGAGGAGCTGTAAAACCATATCTTTAGCTCTGTTTCCGGAGTTTTTAATAGTTCCAATATATCTTTTTAGTTGATCCTCCGTGAAATTAAGGTTCATGCCTATTTTATACTCCATTATATCTACAGTACCTATAATACCCGATAAAACATTGTTAAAGTCATGAGCTAAACCTCCGGCAAGAGTACCTATACTTTCCATTTTCTGAGCTTGCATTAATTGCTGTTCTTTAGTTTCAGAATCTGTAATATCTGTTATATCAAATACAATACCTTCAATATTATCATAATCAAATAGAGGGAATATCAATATACTAAAATATTTCTTAGACCCTTCAAATACAATTTTTCTCTTTTTGATATTATTATGTTTTGGACTGGAATATATTTTATCAGAATATTTTTTTAGAATTTTCAAGTTTGGAACAACTTCCCAAAGATTTTTTCCCAAAGCATCCTTATCGCTAATCTCCGTAAACTTAATAGCCTCTTTATTCCATTGAGTTATCCTGTTTTCCCTATCTATTACTATCATTATAGAGGGCATATATTCAATTATATTACTTATGAGTTTTTGACTTTTTCTCAACTTTCTTGTCATAAGATTGAAGTCTCTGGAAAGATCTCCTATCTCATCATTTGCTATAATTTTAACCTCATTGGAAAGATCCCCATCAGAAATATTTTTTACAGATTCTACCAACTTTGAGAGAGGTTTATTTATTAAAATATTTACTAAGATTATTATGGCTATGGTAGAAATAATTATTGAAATAAGAATAAAAACTATAAAAATCATCCTAATTTGATTAATATTCTTCGATGATTCTTCCATAGAAAAACCAATTACCAAACTTCCTATTTTAACATTATTATGATCATAAATATCCTTTTTGGAATATAGGATATTACCTTTTTTTATGGTTGAATCCTTTCTTTTAGAGTTTGTTACCTTAAAACCGGAAGCATCATAAATCTCTACTAAAACAAAATTATCATTATTTAGAAGTTTTTTGGTGTGATTTTCTAAAGAGTAGTAGTCACCCCTACTCAAAGGGAGGGTGTTCATCTTGACAAAAAGATTGGCTATATCGTCAACTATATTATTAGTATATCCTAAAAGTAATTCAGAACTTTTTTGTATTGTAACAAAACCAATAATAGTTGAGATTGATAAAATAATGGAAACCATTACCAAAGATATTTTTGTAGACAACTTTACCTTTTTGATAGTTACTCCCAAACAATTTAATTTAAAATGCAGATGGAACAATAATTTTATCAGATAAAATCTGAGATTCTATATTTTTAACCTTATTAATAATCTCCTTGCCAATAATTTTCTTTGTAAATTTCATTTTAGAAAGTCCAACACCGCCCTCTTTTAAACCAAGTACATAACTTCTATTTTCAAAATTACCATCTAAAATAACTTTAGCCATAAATAGAATTGCTTTATCAAGATTTTTCATTGCACTTGTCAATATTGTCCCTTTTTCAAGGTAGTCTTGATCAGCATCCACTCCAATAGCAAAGATATTCTTAATGGAACATGTTTTAAAAATACCCATATTTGATGCTCCGGCTAAGCTAAAAATAATATCAACATTGTACTTTTCAATCATATCAAATGCTAACTTAGAACCAGAATTAAGAGATTCCCAAGGGTTGATACCTTTAAACTTTTCGGTTAGATAATTTTCGATAAACTTTATATTGGGGTTTATATGCTCAGCACCGGCTTTATAACCTACAATAAAATCTTCAATTGGTTTTATTCTGGTAGCTCCAATTATACCAATTGAACTACTCTTTGTAGTTAAAGCTGACAATACTCCCGCCAAATATGCTACTTCATTTTGTTTAAACTTTATTGAAGCTAGATTTTTATGGTATCTTAATGCCTCACAGTCCAAGATTATAAACTTTACATCTTTGTACTTTTGGGAAAATAGATCAACCTCTTTTTTCCACTCAAAACTACCAACAAATATCACATTGCAAGAATCCTCATTTATAAGTTCTAAGGCAAGTCTATTAAAATCCTCTGCTTTATGGGGCTCTTTAACAGAAAATGGTATTCCATACCTCTTCTTTACCTTAACCATTCCATTGTATTGAATATCATTAAAAGATCTGTCTCCAAATCCTCCTCTACCTGAGATTAAACCAAACTTATAAGAGTGGTTTAATTTAGTCTCTTTGGGTATAATTTCAGAACTTTTAATATTTTTTTTTCCTATAAAGAGGATTATTCCTAGGGTAGTCATGAACAAAATAGAGATAAAAATAATAATGCTTTTCATTCCTCTTCCTAATTGTTGGCATATATCTCAATTAGAACTAACCTTAGGGAAGGTAGTCCCGTTAAGATCAAGATATAACAACTATTATATTTTAACAAGAGGTAGTATTAGCAAATAATTAAACAAATACTTATAGCTTTTAATAGTAATCACTTAGAGCTTATAAAAAAACTCATAAACAATAGTCGGTTAAGGCAAAAACAAATATGGGAAGTTTTGCACTTTTTAAACATTCTCTAAAAAGTGGAATAAAACCTGAGATTTAATTTTATAAAAAAAAGGTTGGAAACAAGAGTTTATATTATCTATATTCCGCTAAAACTAAATTTTATGGAGAATAAGATGGGTAAACTTTCACTATCTGACAGAGATAGCTTAATGCAGGCAAGTCCTATTCGTAAACTTGCACCTTATGCAGAAAAGGCTAAACAGGAAGGAACTAAAATATATCATTTAAACATTGGTCAACCCGATATTGAAACACCGGATTTAATGCTTGAAAGATATAGAGATGTTCCAAAAGTTATTGAGTATGGTCCTAGTGAAGGATTGGCTTCATACAGAAAAAAACTTGCTGAATATTACAACAGCCTAGGTTTAGAGGATATTGAGCCTAAAAATATTTTTGTTACTACAGGTGGTAGTGAGGCTATTGTTTTTACTCTTCTTTCTGCTCTTTCATATGGAGATGAGGTAATTATACCTGAACCATTTTATACAAACTACAATGGCTTTGGTGTGATGGCCGGTGTGAATGTTAAAGCGATTACAACAAAAATTGAAGATGGTTTTGATCTTCCTCCAATTGAGGAGTTTAAAAAGCAATTAACAGATAGAACAAAAGCTATTGTAATCTGCAATCCGGGAAACCCTACAGGTACGGTGTTTACAAGAGAGAGACTTGGTGAACTTGTAGATTTCTGTAGAGAGAACAACCTGTATCTAATCTCTGATGAAGTTTACAGAGAGTTTGCTTATGATGGCAAAAAATCTACTTCAATTTTAGAGTTTGATAACTTTGAAGAGAATGGAATTGTTATAGACTCTATCTCTAAAAGATACTCTGCTTGTGGATCAAGGGTTGGAAACATCGTTACCAGAAACTTGGATCTTTTAAAACTGGTTTTAAAGTTTGGTCAGGCAAGATTATGCCCTCCAACCATAGATCAGATGGCTGCTGAAGCTGCATACAACTCTCCAAAAGAGTACTTACAAAATATAAATAAAGAGTATGAAGCAAGAAGAGATATAAGCTATAAAATGTTAAAAGAGATTGATGGCTTAGAAGTTCCTAAGCCTCAAGGTGCATTCTATATGACCATTGGTTTACCTATTAAAGATGCAGAGCATTTTTCAATCTGGCTTCTAGAAAAGTTCAGATATGAGGGTGAGACTGTAATGGTTGCTCCGGCTGCAGGGTTCTATGCAACAAAAGGTTTAGGTTTAAATCAGATAAGAATAGCTTATATCTTAAATTGTGATGATTTAAAGAGAGCTTATACTATTCTCGATGCTGCTTTAAAAGAGTATAGAAAGAATCACTCATAACAGGATATTACATAAGCTAAAATAGTTTTAATTTTATTTTAAAAGGGTTATCTTAATATACATTGGATAACCCTTTTTAATATGGGTATGGTTTTATAATTCACTTTAAGGAATTGATATATGGATAATTTAGAGAAACTAACAAAAAACTATGAAGATCTAATAGTAAACATTGGTGAAGATAAAAATAGAGAAGGACTACTTAAAACTCCTAAAAGAGCGGCAAAAGCTTTTCAATATATTACCAGAGGGTATAACCAAGATCTTGACGAGGTTATAAATGGAGCTATATTTTCAACAACAAATGATGATATGGTTGTTGTAAAAGATATAGAGCTATACTCACTTTGTGAGCATCATCTCCTTCCATTTTACGGAAAATGCCATGTAGCCTATATTCCTAAGGGTAAGGTTATAGGACTTTCAAAAGTTGCCAGAGTTATTGATGTATTTGCCAGAAGGTTACAGATACAGGAAAATTTAACGAGAGAGATTGCTGAAGCTATCTTAAAGTATACCGGAGCAGAGGGTGTTGCCGTTGTTATTGAAGCAAGCCATCTTTGTATGATGATGAGAGGTGTTGAAAAACAGAACTCACATATGAAAAGTTCTTGTATGCTTGGATCATTCAGAAATGATACCGCAACAAGATTGGAGTTTTTAAATTTGATAAAGAGCTAGTTATTAACTATTAGATTACTGTTATCCTCTCAAAATAAACAGGGAACTCTTTTAAATGGATTATTCTATACTAAAGAAAGATGATTTTATTACAAATAATTGGAGTGGAGGAACAACTACAGAACTATTCATCTACCCTAAAGATTCAAAATATAAAAAGATGGATTTTCTATTCAGATTAAGTAGTGCAACAGTTGAGATTGAAGAGTCTCAATTTACACATCTTAAAGGGGTGAGCAGAAAACTTATGGTTCTTGAAGGTTCTACCCACCTATATCATAAAGATCATCACAATAAACTTTTGAAAAGGTTTGATACAGACAGTTTTGAAGGTGATTGGAGTACTAAATCTATTGGAAAGTGTAGAGATTTTAATCTAATGACAAGATTAAACACAAGAGGTGATCTCTCTGTTTTAAACTTAGAAAAAGGGAAGAGTATCACTATCTCAAAAAGTTTAAACAGATGGGATATATTTTATATAGAGTCGGGAAAAATTGAAGTAAATATTGAGGATAATATATTTTTTCTAAATAGGGGAGATCTACTTGTTATAGAGGATCTTAAACTTGTAAATCTTAGATCTGTTGATAATAGTAATATAGTTAAAGCAGATATTAGTTGTATCTCTTGATAAGTTTTCGGTAATCTTTTGGGTAGAGTATTCTACCTAAAGTTACCTTAAAAAGTTTTTATTAAAGCCATTTCCTATAAATACCTGAGTTCGATATAAGTATTCACCAACTATTTAATATAATAAGTATAAATCTATGTGTAAAAAGACGTTCCCTGAGGCTCTCGAAGGGAACTAAAATAACAATCATATA
>PDON01000095.1 GCA_002742935.1 Candidatus Cloacimonadota bacterium
AAATATACCGGAAAATATTGAAAATAGCCATAAAAGCAAAATAAGCATTTACAATATTTTGGGTAAAAGGGTCTATCAAGATGATTTATTAGCAACAAAAAGCGAGAAAATACACCGGATAATGATTAGCGATTTACCAACAGGTATTTATCTTTTTGAATATTGTGTAAATAATGAAAGATATACCTCAAAATTTATTAAGCACTAGTATCAACTTATAAAGTATTCATTTAAAATTCTAAGATTATGAAAAGAGTTAAATTTATTTACGTGATTGTATTCCTAATGATTTCATTACAAATGAAGTCTCAAGTATTGAATGTAAATCCTGATCCCAATGGAGAACCTTGGTTAGTTGGGGATGGTGTACTTCTTCCTCCTGAAAAAGAAGCTTTGATACCTGAAATGTTTCTTACTCCTGAATCAGCAGCTTTATCTTTGCCTGAAGAAGTGTATAATGACGAATTGATTTACTTCCCGCCAATATTTTATCAACAAGGAGGAAGTTGTGTACAAGCCGCTGAAATAGGTTATGTATTTACTTATGAAATGAATCGACTTAGGAATGTTGCTGCGGGAATCTGGGATAGTGCAAACATTAGAGAAAATTTGTATCATCACTTATATACTTATAACTTTTTAAATCAAGGGAACAGTTCAATGCCTACTTTTTATACCAGTGGTTTTTCAATTATAAAAGAAAATGGATGTCCAATGTATAATATTTATGATGATCCGGCTCTCTACAGTGAAAATAAATTCAAATATTGGATGACGGATTTTAACAAATATGTATCAGGGATGAGAAATCGCATTACTGAGTATTATAATATTTATTTTGATTATAACTATTCAAGTTTAGAGACAATAAAACACTGGATTGCTGATCATAATTCTATTAATGGCTCACAGACCGGAGGCTTGGCTGTTATTTCTGTTAACATTGGAGGGTGGAATACTAATAACGTATTACCTGCCGGAACGCCTCACGAAGGTGAAAAACTTATCACTCAATTAGGCACAACTGCTGGTACCGGACACGCACTTACAATAGTAGGATATGATGATAATGTGAAATATGACTTTAATGGCGATGGATTGTATACAACAGATATAGATATTACCGGAGATAACGTTATCAATTTATTAGATAGAGAAATTGGTGCTTTTAAAATTGCAAATAGTTGGGGAAAAGATTGGAAAAACCAAGGTTTTATCTGGCTACCCTATAGAGCTATGCCTGGTCAACTACAAAATCCTGATACTAACAATGCTTATATCTGTAAAGTTATTGATAATAATGAACCTCAATTAGCCGTTAAGGTAAGTACAGAATATCCTCATAGAAGAAAACTAAGATTTAATGTAGGTTATGCCAAAAATGCTAATCAAAATAGCCCTATATCAACCAATCACTATAATTCTTTTAATTATCAAGGTGGTTTAAATGATATGCGAGGGGCTTATCAAGGTTCGATAGAATTCGGTTTAAATTACGGGTATTTTTTCTTAAATGAAGATGTTGGAAAAATATTTCTAATTGTTAATGAGAATGAGTATACAACACCTTATGTTGAAGGAACTATTGATTATTTTTCAATATTAGATTATCGCTGGGGTGAAGTTTTTGAATTATTTTGCGATGAAACCAATGTAGCAATTGTCAATGATGGACAAACGATGCTTTCCATTGACTATGACCTAATTCCTCATGAGTCAAACATATCCAATAATCTATCACTTTTTAGCAATATGGTTTCTCGTTTTACTCCAACGGTGGATAATAATGCTACACTAACAGTAAAGAGTGGTGTTCGTATTGATATGTATGACAGTGAGATTCATATTAATTCTGGAGGTAAGCTTGTTATAGAGGATAATGCGACTTTTTTGGCAAAAAGAGGAGATTGTAAAATCATAATTGACGGAAATATTACCGTAGGGTCAAATGTGAATTTTATTGCGGAAGATGGCGCTGAATTAGAAGTAATATTGAACAATAATACGCAAGTAACAATGAATGATGTTACATTTAATAAAGCTAAATTAAAAAATTATGGTTCAGGATTAAAAATCACAGGTTCCGAATTTTATAACAGTTATATAGAAACATACACGGAAAACAAACCTTTTGAGATGAATCAAGTGCTTTTTGAGTACACCAGTATAAATTCTATAACCAAACTTTTAAAAATAAATGATTGTGAATTTCATCATTGTGAAGAAATCATATCCTATAATAAAGGAGGTGAAGTAAAGAATAGTGATTTTTTAGGATCTCATCTGTTTCTCAAATCATTAATACCTACAGGGCATAATATTAATATTGGGATTATTAATAATCAATTTACCAAAGCAGATAATTGTATTCATAAAGCCATTATTAACATTGAGGATTATATAGGATTTAATATCAAAGAAAATTTTATTGGAGGATCAAAAAGTAATGGCATTAGCGTTACAAACTGTGGAAGACAAGGAATTAGAACTATTCTAATTACAGATAATAAAATACAAGATTGTGATTTAGCAGCTATTCAATGTTATAATTCGACTTCTCGCATTTATGACAATATCATTTTTAATAATCAGTACGGAGTTAAATTACTCAATAATTCTAGTACTAGTTTGAGTGGAAATGAGAGTGCAGATTACGAAGAAGAGACACAAGTAATTAAAGATAATGATAGTTATGAAATCTATGCTTCTGCTAATGCTTATCCATGGTATATGCGTTATAATGTGATTAGAGACCATGATAATGGAGGGAATTCAGCCACACCGACAGATCCTATATTCTATTATGATTATAAAACGCCTACAATAAAAGATGCCCGTTATAACTGTTGGGGCAGTAATTTTGACCCTGTTGAGGACATTCATCCATATCAATACATTACTATAACCCCCACATGGTGTCCATCAAACGAGGTTTATGATAATGGTAATGTAGCATTAGCAACTTATCAAGGAGGAATAACTCATTTTGAAAATGAACTTTATGCTGAAGCAGAAGCCGATTTTAAAACCGTTATTCAGGATTATCCGAAGACTATTTATGCGGCTGATGCTATGAAAATGTTATTAAACTTAACCCATAAACAC
>PDON01000097.1 GCA_002742935.1 Candidatus Cloacimonadota bacterium
AATGGCATGCTAACGGACTGCCCGCAGGAATTTATTATTATGAACTCTCTGCCGGCAGTATTCATACATTTAAAAAAATGGTATTGCAAAAATAAAAAAGGAGGTTAATGTTAAAAATTTTATTGTATGAACTACGCAATACCATGTATTTAAGATTATCTTCAACCCTTAAATGGGATGCGAAATAATATGTATAAATCAAATTTATTTAAAAATACTAAAAATTTATAACAATGAAACGCAATATTTATTTAATTTCATTTCTTTTAGCATGGTTTACCTTACATGCCCATGCACAAATTGTTAATCTAAATCCCGACCCCAATGGTGACCCTTGGATAGCCGGTGATGTGCCAAATATTACTCCGGAAATACAGGCAAGAATGAATGCAATCCCTAAGATGGTATTGTCCCCTGTTGCTGCTCAAATTAATTTACCGGCAGTTATAGATAATTCTCAAAACATGTATATGCGACCCATATTTTTACAAGAAGATGCAAGTTGTGGACAAGCTTCGGGAGTAGCGTATGCTTTTACCTATGAAATTAATCGGGTAAGAAATTTACCTTCAAATATTGAAGAAAATCAATACCCCACACATTATACCTGGAATTTCTTGAATGAAGGAGATCCCTATCATGGTTCTTGGTATTATAAAGGTTGGGATATTATAAAGGAAAATGGATGTCCTAATCGTCCTACTTGGGGATGTATGGGCGGAAGCGAAAAACGTTGGATGACCGGTTATGACAAATACTTTTCCGGAATGGGAAATAAAGTAGACTCATATTGGGCAATAGATATAAATACACCTACCGGTTTAGAAACTTTTAAGCATTGGGTTCATAACCACAATGCCGGTGAGTCAACCGGAGGGGTGGGGTGTTTTGCAATTTATATGGAAGGTAACGTTTATGATAAATTGCCACCGGAAAGTGCAGAAGCCGGTAAACAAGTAATTGCAGACTGGCACAATATCCAAGAAGGACATCATGCCATGACTTTTGTTGGTTATAATGACAATATCAAGTATGATATTAATAATGATGGGATATTCTCTAATGATATGGATACAAATGGAGATGGGATTATCAATATGAAAGATTGGGAAATTGGTGCATTAAAAGTGGCAAATAGTTGGGGAACTGCTTGGAAAGATGGTAATGAAGGATATGTTTATTTGCCTTACCGTTTATTGGCAAAAGACGGTGTAATCACAAATCAACAAGTTCATGTTTTAATGGCAAAAGAACAATATGAACCGGAGGTTACCGTAAAAACAAAGGTGGAATACCCTTCAAGGAAAAAGCTACAATTTAGAGTAGGATATGCCAACAATGCAAATCAAACCACACCGGTTAATAATACCCATTATAGTTCGTTTAACCATCAAGGAGGATATCTTCCTATGCAGGGTAATGGCTCTATTATAGAAGTTGGATTAGATTTTAACCATTGGTATGAAAATCAGGATGTAGGTAAAATATTCTTCATGATAAATGAAGTTGAAGAAGATACCATACCGGAAAATGATGGGGTTATCAAATATTTTTCAGTAATTGATTATCGTTGGGGAGAAACCTTTGAATTGTACTGTGATAAAACCAATGTGGCAATTGTCAATGATGGACAAACGAGGCTTTCCATTGATTATGACCTAATCCCTCATGAGTCAAACATATCCAACAATCTGTCACTTTTTAGCAATATGGTTTCTCGTTTTACTCCAACGGTGGATAATAATGCTACACTGACAGTAAAGAATGGTGTACGTATTGACATGTATGAAAGTGAGATTCATATTAATTCTGGGAGTAAGCTTGTTATAGAGGATAATGCGACTTTCTTAGCAAAAAGAGGAGATTGTAAAATCATAATTGACGGAAATATTACCGTAGGGTCAAATGTGAATTTTATTGCTGAAAATGGTGCGCAATTAGAAGTTATATTGGATAATAATAATTTGCAAACAGATATGAATAATGTTACATTTAGTAATACTATATTAAAAAATTATGGAAAAAAACTAACCATTCGTAATTCGGATTTCAATAATTGTAGATATACATATTCTTACCATGGAAATGTAACAATTGATAATTGCATGTTTAAAAATACCTGGCTTTATATTGAAAATAAACAAAATATATCAAACATTACAGCTAATGTAATGAACTCTATTTTTAACAATACAACATCTCATGTGGGTATTGATATGGTAAATTATGACAATTACTGGATTAGCAATAATGATATAAAAGCTTATCATAATGGTATACAGATTTCAAACTGTGGTAATAATAATTATGATACCCAAAAGTTGAGTGAAAACACCATACATGATTGTGGAAAAACAGGGGTTTTAGCCTATAACACAAAAGGTGCATTTTACAAAAATTATATTCATAATAATAAAATCGGAATAAAAATGTTGGATAAATGTAATATGGCTTTGTATGGCAACCATAATGCAAATTCAAATTACGAAACAAATTTTATTACCAATAATGATAGTTATGAGGTTTACATTTCAAAATATAGTTTTCCTTGGTATTTCAGATATAATGTAATTGTAGATGAAGATAATGCCGGAAATCCTTCTGATCCAATGTTGTATTTTTCTTATCCTACCGGAGGAAAAATTAACAAAAAGGATATTAAATACAATTGTTGGGGTACTAATTTTCTTGATTATGAAGACCTTTACCCATATGAATATTTTTTATGGAATCCTACATGGTGTCCTGGCGGTTCAACAGGAGAAGTTAATAGTGCAGCGCAAATGTATAATGACGGAAGAACACAGCTTGATGCACAACAATATACTGAAGCAAAGGCTACATTTATGTTGTTGATTAATACTTATCCAAAAACAGAATATGCTGTATCTGCAATGAAAGAATTGATCAGTATTGAAAAATATACTACAAATGACTACGCATTATTAAAAGAATATTACCAAACTAATGATAGTATTCAACAAGATTCAATACTTCAAGATTTTTCATTTTCATTGGCTAATGATTGCGATATTAAGCTCCAAAAGTGGTCAAATGCAATAGATTATTATGAAGC